>JBJTKE010000450.1:0-3283 GCA_046096285.1 Chloroflexota bacterium | reverse complement strand
GTTGGTCACGTACCCGAACTCATCGCGCTCGGCCGCGTGGTCGGCCTCCAGAGCCTCGGGCCAGCGAACGGCGTCCGTGCCGGGCAGCGCTCCGGCGACCTGGGGGATATGCCAGTCCCCGGCCAGCGCCGCCGCGCGGATCGCCGCCTCCCGGCAGGCGTCGAGCACCGTCGGCAGGCGGACCTGCCGCTCGCCCGCCCAGCCAGGCACGGCCCCGGGCCGCCCGGCGACCGCGGCGTTGCTGGTCACCCCATGCCGGGCCGGGGAGGCCCCGGTGAGCATGGTGGCGTGGCACACATAGGTGGCGGACGGCAGCGGGCCCGCGGCGCCGCCGCGGGCCATGCCGCCTTCCTGCCCGAGCGCCCACAACCGGGGAGTGCGTTCCCGGCTCACCATGCCAGGATTGAACGCATCGAGGGAGATCAGCACGACCCGCGGGAGAACATCGATCATCGTCGGAACTCCGGGAAACAGGTACCCCGCTCCCAGCGGAGCGGGGTCGCGGTGGCCGCCGGGCACGGGATCAGTTGGCGGCGAACAGCCGGACGTGGTCGGTATCGATCCGCACCGGAACCATCTGCCCGACTTCCAGCCCGGCGGCCTGCCTGCTGGGGAGATCGGCCCAGATGCGGGCGGGTTCCGCCCCGGTCGGGATGCTCAGGTGCAACCGGGTCAACAAACCCTGGAACGAGACGTTCTCGATGGTCGCCGGTTCGCCGTCGCCCTGCGCGACGTGGACGTCCTCGGGCCGGAAGAACGCGACCACGCGGTCGCCGCTCCCGGTCGGGGCATCCGCGGTGAACGCCTTGCCGAGCCGGACCACGCCGCCCGCCACCGGCAACTCCAGCGCGTTCCGGTTGCCGACGAATCCGGCGGAAAAACTCGTCGCCGGGTGATCGTAGAGCGCGGACGGCCGGTCGAGTTGCTCGATCTTGCCGGCGTTCATCACCGCAACCCGGTCGGCAATGGCCATCGCCTCGGCCTGGTCGTGGGTGACGTAGAGCGCGGTGATCCGCACCATCTGCTGGATGCGCCGGATCTCATCGCGCAGGCGCACGCGCACAAGTGCATCGAGGGCGGAGAGCGGCTCGTCGAGGAGCAGCACCTCCGGTTCGGGCGCCAGCGCGCGGGCCAGCGCGCCGCGCTGCTGCTGGCCGCCGGAGACCTGATGCGGGTAGCGGTCCGCCTGCTCGGCGAGCCCGACGAGCGCCAGCAGTTCGCTGGTGCGGGCGGCGATCCGGTCGGCGGAAATGCCCCGCATCTTGAGCGGGAACCCGACGTTCTCGCGGATGGTCATGTTCGGGAAGAGGACGTAGCTCTGGAACACCATGCCGATCGGGCGGCGCCGGGCGGGATCGTCGGTGACGTCCCGGCCGCCGATCACCACCCGGCCGCTGTCCGGCTTCTCGAGGCCGGCGACCGAGCGCAGGAGGGTCGTCTTGCCGCACCCGGAGGGGCCGAGCAGGGCGATCATCTCGCCGGGCGCCACCTCGAGCGACACTTCGTCGAGGGCGCGGACCGCTCCGTAGTGCTTGCTGATGCCGCTCAGGGAAACGCCGCCGCTGGGAGTTGTGGCGCTCATTCGTTCTTCTCCGTGACGAGGGCACGGCTGCCCGGCAGAAAGCCGCCTTCTCTCCCGCGGTTAAGGTATACCACCGCCACCGAGATCGCGAACAGCACCACGAACATCAGGATGGTCAGCACCGCCATCTGCTCGACCTGCGAGGTGGTGTTCAGCAGCAGGTCGAGGCTGTAGAGCGAGACGTTTTCGAACCGCGCCCCGGCGAGGATTTGCACCAGCGCGAACTCCCCGAAGCTCGTGGCGAACACCAGCATGCCGCCCGCCGCCAGGCCGGCCGAGATGTTGGGCAGGATCACGTGCCGCAGGATCTGGAACGGCGACGCCCCGCAGGTCACCGCGGCCTCGTTCAGGCGGTTCACGTTGGCGGCGGCCATCGCGCCATCGACCGCCCAGTACAGGAACGGGAAGGCGATCGCGGCATGGCTGAGCAGGATGATCAGCGGGGTGCCGAGGAGTTCCGGCATGCTGCGGCCCATGAACTTGAGGATGCCGAAGGCGATCACCACGAAGGGCAGCACGAACGGAATGGCCGCCGACAGTTCGGCGAACACCCGGATCCGCGGGTTGCGCACCCGCTGCCAGTAGACCGCGGGCACGACCAGCAGGATGTCCAGCACCAGCACCGCCGCCGCCATCCAGGTGGTGCGGAAGAAGGCCTCGCGCATCCGCTCGTTGTTGAACGCGTCGCCCCAGTGGGACAGCGTGTAGGCGTCCGGCAGGATATTCGACGTCCAGCGGGCGGAGAACGAGTAGAGCACCACCGCGACCATCGGCACCGCGAGGTAAAGCACGATGAACGCGAAAAACAGCCAGCGGCCGATCTTGCCTAGTTGAACCATCGCAACGCCCGCTTCAACATGAGCCGGTAGGCGAGCAGCGCAACCGCCGCCAGCAACAGCAGGACCACCGCCAGCACGTAGGCGCGTTCTTCCTTGCCCGCCCCGGTGTTTAGCGTCAGCCCGATCTGGAGCGTGATCAGCCGGAGTTCGCCGGTGGTGCTGGCCGTGCGGCCGAGCGCGTAGGCGAGGCCATAGAGGCCGATGCTCCAGGTGAAGATCAGCAGCCAGCCGGCCAGCAGGAAGGGCGCCAGCACCGGCAGGCCGATATGCCGCCAGAACTGGAGCCGGCTGGCGGAGCAGGTCTCGGCCGCCTCCATCCACTCGGTGCGGATGATGCCCATCGCCGGCAGGGTGAGCAGCACGTAGAGCGGCACGTTGGTGTAGGAATACGCCATCACCAGGCTGGTGAACGAGCCGATCTCCGGCGGCACGAACCCGGAGATCACCTTCTGCACGGCCAGCGTCACCATCCCGTAGGTGCCGAGCGCGGCCATGTAGCCGAACGCCAGGCCGATGCCGCCGAAGTTCGCGCCGACGTTGAGCAACGCCAGCCACGAGGAGCGCTTCGAGGTGATCATCCGGGAGACCGCCCAGGCCAGCGGGCTGCCGATCGCCAGCGAGATGGTGGCGCACACGAGGCCAAGCTTGACGCTGGTGGAGATCGCCCCCCTGCTGCCGTTGCTGGTCAGCGTGTCCTGCCAGAAGGAGAGCGTCCAGCCGAGATCGGGCGTGTAGAAGCTCCGCACGATCAGTTCGATCGTCGGGACGACGAGGAACACGATCGCGAGGGCGATGAGCGGGAGGGCCGGCAGCCACGCCGCCAGGCCCTCCCCGATCGATGCAAGGACTCCGCGGCGGGGCG
>JBJTKE010000449.1:0-6133 GCA_046096285.1 Chloroflexota bacterium | reverse complement strand
CCCGCCGCGGCGGGGGAGGGGATTTTCGTTGGCGCGGGGGTGAAAAGCGGTGGGAGCGGACGATCCCTCACGCAGAAGCCTGTCTACCCGGACCGGTTTGGAACCCTGCATCTCCGGGGCCATCATCCCTCACGCCAACCCCTCTCCCTGCGCGCGGGAGGGGGGCTTTTCGTGGCGTTGGGCCTGAGTGGCGGCGGTTTCCATGATCGCGGAGAAGCGCTGCCCGGGGTCGGAAACGGGCGATCCCGCCGGGCGGAAATCGCCCGGTTCGGGTAACGTCCCGGCAGCGGCTGGCGGCGGGCTGGCCATGAGCGGCCGGCGGGAGGCCGGACGCGGGGGAGGCCATGGAGGAGATGCCCTGGCGGCCGGCGCTCGCCCTGACGATGGGCGATCCGGCCGGAATCGGCCCGGAGGTGATCCTGGCCGCGCTGGCTCACCCGGAGGTCCACGCCACCTGCCGGCCGCTGGTGGTCGGCGATGCGCGCATCCTGAGACGGGCGGCGGCGTGGCTGCCCGGGACGCCGGGCGAGATCGTCGCGGTCGATGACCCGGCCGAGGCCCGGTATCTGCCGGGCCGAATCGAGGTGCTGGACCTGCGGGATGCCGACCCGGCCGCCTGCCCGGTGGGCGAGGTGACCGCCGCGGCCGGCAACGCGGCCGTCGAGGCGGTGTTTCGCGCCTGCGACCTGGCGATGGCCGGGGAGGTGGACGGCATCGTGACCGCGCCGCTCAACAAGGCGGCGATGAACCTCGCCGGCCACCATTTCGCCGGGCACACCGAGTTGCTCGCGGAGCGGACCGGCGCGGGCAAGGTGAGCATGCTGCTGGTCGGGCCGCAGTTGCGGGTGGTGCATGTCAGCACGCACGTCGGCCTGGAGGAGGCGATCCGGCGGGTGACGCCGGAGCGGGTGCTGGAGGTGATCGAGATCGCCGCCGAGGCCTGCCGGCAACTGGGCATCGCGCAGCCGAGGATCGCGGTGGCGGGGCTGAACCCGCACGCCGGCGAGGGCGGCCTGTTCGGGCGGGAGGAGATCGAGCGGATCGCGCCCGCCATCGCGGCGGCGCGCGCCCGGGGTCTCGACGTCAGCGACCCGCAGCCGCCGGACACCGTGTTCCTGCGCGCCACGAAGGGCGTGTACGACATCGTGGTGGCCATGTACCACGACCAGGGACACATCCCGATGAAGGTGCTGGCCTTCGACTCCGGGGTCAACGTCAGCGTGGGCCTGCCGATCGTGCGGACGTCGGTGGACCACGGGACGGCGTTCGACATCGCCGGGCGAGGGATCGCGAGCGAGGAGTCGATGCTGGCCGCGATCGCCGTGGCGGTGCGGATGGCGACGGCCCGCCGCGGCCGGACGTGACCGCGGCCGGGCGATGCCAGCCGCAACTGGTCATCGTGGCCGACGATCTTACCGGCGCCCTGGACTCGGCCTGCTTCTTCGCAAAGTCCGGGCTGCTGACGACATTGCCGCTGGCCGGGCTGGACCCGGGTCCGTGCGACGTGCTGACGGTGACCACCGAGAGCCGCGATCTGCCCGCCGCGGACGCGGCTGCCCGGGTGCGCGAGACCGTGCGGGAACTGGCGGCCGCCAGCACGCCGCGCTGGTGGTACAAGAAGGTTGATTCGGCGTTGCGGGGCCACCCCGGGGAGGAACTGGCGGCCCTGCTGGCCTGCCTGCCTCCCGGCCCGGCGCTGGTCACTCCCGCGCTGCCGCAGGAGGGGCGGCGGGTGCGGGATGGCCTGCTGTACGTCCACGGGGAGGCGTTGGCCGATACGGCGCTGGGCAAGGGACGGGCGAGCTCGTCGATTGGCGATCTGTTCGCCGCGCCGGGGCTGCCGCCCGCCGAGCGGTTGCCGCTCGACGCGGTGCGGGGAGCGGCCGAGGACCTGCAAGCCGCGATGGCGGCGGAGCGCCGGCAGGTGCTGCTGGCCGATGCGGAGACGAACGACGATCTGCGGCGACTGGCGGGCGCCTACGTTTCGGCGGGGTGCCGGGTGGCCTGCGGGTCGGCCGGGCTGGCGCGCCAGCTTGCGCCCCTGCTGGCGATGCAGCCGCACCAGTTGCCGCCGCCCGAGGCGAGACGGCGCGGGCGGCCGGTGCTGGTGGTGGCTGGCAGCCAGCACGCCGCGACGGCGCGGCAACTGGAGCGCGCGGAGCGCGACGTGCGGCTGGCCATCGTACGCCCGGAGGCGCTGGGCGACGAGGCGGACGAACGGGCGATCGACCGGACGGCGATGGAGGTGCGGCGGCTGCTGCAGTCCGGGCGGCACGTGGCGCTGACGACGGCGGGCATGCCGGAATCGCCGGCGGGCGGGCGCGCGGTGGCGGCCACGCTGGCGGCGATCGTGGCGCGGGAGGGGGTGCGGGAAGCGGCGGACGCGATGACGCTGACCGGCGGCGACGTGGCGGCGGCGGTGTGCCTGGCGCTGCGGTTCGACCGGATCCACCTGCGGGGGGAGGTGATGCCGCTGATCCCGTGGGGCATCGCGGCGGGCCGGGGCATCGCGACGCTGCCGATCGCGACGAAGGCCGGGAGTTTCGGGCCGGACGACACGCTGACCCGCTGCGTGCGGTTTCTCTCCGCCATGCGGTGACGCGTCGTCAGATGACCTCGAGGTCGTTCAGGCCGCCGAGGCGCGGGAAGGGCGCGTGCGGCTCGGCCTGGTACCAGAAGGCGGTGCTGGCGATGTCGTCCTGCAGCGGCAGGTAGCGCCGTTTCCCCTCGAGCGTGCTGCGCCAGCCGAGGGCCTGGATGGTGACGCGGAGATCCTCCGTGAAGCGGATGGGGTCCTGGACGTGCCAGCGGTACATGCCGAAGCGCTGCTGGCTGCGGTAGAGGCCGTCGGGGAGGATGACCTGCGGCAGCCCCAGGTAGGGAGTGGAGAAGGTTCCGTACTGGCCCGCCGGGTGCTCGAAGTTCCATGCGCCGCCGAAGTAGTCCTCGGTGCCGGTGCCGCAGATGGAGGGGTGGTCGCGGTCGCCATCGAGGTAGAACTTGACCTCGCCCTCTCCCCACCAACCGTTGCTGTTGACGCCCCAGGCGAGGTACGTGCCGACGTACTGGCCGCGGCCGCGGACGCCGTCGAGCAGGGTGTGGACGTCCATGCGGCCGAGCGGGTTGGAGCGGCGCCACTGGGCGTGGAAGCGGGCGCGGTCGGCTTCGACATCCGTTTCGGCCCAGGTGATCTGGTAGTAGAAGCCATTGACCGGATCCGGCGAGAGGTTCTCGACCTCGACCCGGGCGCCGCGGGTGAAGGGCATCTCCCAGTAACTGTTGAACCCCCCGGCCGGGTTGACCGCGACCGGCAGCGAGGAGATGTTGCAGCGCTCGCACCAGCCGTTGCAGAAGAAATCGCCGATGGGGGTCTCGACCGAGGGTTCGGCCTCGCCGTCCCACCACATGCGGAGGACGAGGCTGCGCCAGTGGCGCGGGTGGACGGTGAGCCAGAGGTGCTGGATGGCGCCGGAGCCCTCGATGCGGGCGAGGGTGGCGGCGGCGCGGCCGGGGATGTCGATGCTGGGGGAGACCTTCCAGCCGGGACCGAGTTCGCGGGCGGCGTCGGCGCCGGCGCCGGCGACGGCCCGGCCGCCGCCGCCCTTCGCGCCGTCGACGTTCTCGGCGCTGATGGACCGGGTGCGCGCGGCGGACAGGCGCGAGAGGTTGTGCAGGCCCATGCCGAGGCCGTTGAAGTGGTCCATGCGCTGATGCCCTCCCGGGGAACGGCGGAGTCGACGGGCGCAGCGGCCGTGCTGGCGGCCGGGGCCGATGGCGGCATGTTCGCGCATCGGCGGCCGGAAACGAAGCCGGGGCGGCGCAAGGGCCGCCCCGGAACCGAGATGGAGGACGCGCGAGCGCACGGAGATCAGACGCCGCCGCTCTTCTTGCTGTCCTCCTCGGCGATGCGGAGTTCCTCGGGGGTGGCGTTCTCGGCGCCGGGGTAGACCGTGCCCTCCTCCAGGTAGACGTCGACCGGGGTGCCGAGCGGGGCCCAGTCGTAGAGGTACTTGGCGACGTCGAGGGGGAGGTTGATGCAGCCGTGGCTGCGGGTCTGGCCGAAGTCGTTGTGCCAGTAGGCGCCGTGAAGCGCCTCGGCCTGGAGGTTGATGTACATCACGTCCGGGACGTCGGCAACGCCGTAGGGGATGCTGCCGGCGGGCGGGTTGCCGCCGTCGCCGACGACCCAGAGCACCTTGCCGTTGCTGTCGGTCGCGCCGCGCATGTCCTCCGTGCGCTTCTTGTTGCGGACGCGGAAACTGCCGTACTCGGTCTTGTTGGGCCAGAGGCCGGTGCTGACCGGGGCGCTGAGCACCACGTGTTCGCCCTCGTAGGCGTCGATCCGCTGGCGGTTGAGGTTGACGTACAGGTGCTTCGCGCCGGGAGCGGCGGGATCCCACTCGGTCGGGTAGGGGTTGGCGACGGAGAGAAAGATGCGCTCGTCGTCGGTGGGGAGGTCGCCCTGGGCGACCGGGGTGGTGTCGATGCCGAGCAGGTCGGCCATGACCGGGCCGAGCGGGGCGAGTTCGGGGCCGTTGGGGCCCTCGACCAGGTAGCCGCCCTCGAACCACTGGCCGTAGCGGCCGCCGTCGTTGACGAGGGTGCTGAGCGGGAAGCCGAGGTAGAAGCGGCCCTGCTGGGTCCAGTACCAGTCCACGAATGGCTCGGCGACCTCGGCCCCGAAGTCGCCGTAGGCGCCGACCCAGCCGTCGAGCTGGGAGCCCTTGGGCATGGCCCAGCCGCCCGCGCGCGGGTTGCCGCCGCCGCCGGCCCGGCGGCCGTCGGAGCGGATGCCGCCGCGCTGCCGCTGGAGCAGCATCCGGCCGTTCGGGCCGAAGCGGACGAAGGGTTCGAGGGTCCACATCAGCTCGGGGACGTACTGGACCATGCCCTTCTCGAAGAGCTGCGAGTAGACGCCCGCCTCGGTCTGGAAGGGCTCGGAGATGGGATTGCCGAAGAAGAGGTCGCGGCCGGTCACGCGCCAGTAGTCGAGCAGCACGCTCGACATGGTGTGGCCGGTGGCCGGCACGTAGACGGTCATGCCGGATTCGCCGATGGTCTCGACGACCTGCTTGGTCTTCTCATCGACGATATGAATGTCCTGCGCGGCGGCGGACGGTGTGAAGTAGCTGACCGGGCGCAGCGCGGCGGATGCGGCAAGCAGGCCCACGACCCCGGTGAACCGGCGGCGCGAGACCCGATGAACGTGCGGTCGGGCGGCGTCCATGATGTGCGTCTTCCCCATGCGTCAACCGTGGCCGGCCGCGGCGCGGAAACCGCACGCGCGCCGGCGCCATTCCCTGATCGAAAGATAGCACCTGCATCGCCGGGCGCGCGGTATCGCGGCGGCAACAGACCGGGCGACGATGCCGGGCCCGCCGCGATACCGCGCGCCCGGCGGGCGTTGACGCGGCCCGCCGGGCGGGGCATGCTGACGGGTATCCGGCAGCATGACCCGGGCGGGCGGCGCGAGCGTTCGCCGCAGGCCGGGGCCGGGCAGGAGATGGAGGGCACTGATGGCATCGACCGCCCGCGGGGCCGTGTTGCGCGCGTTCCACCAACCGCTCGAGATCGCGGAGGCCGAGATCCCGGCGCCGGAGCCAGGGGCGGTCGTCGCCCGGGTGGCGCTGGCCGGCATCTGCGGCACCGACATCCACCTTTCCCACGGCAACCTGCCGATCCCGACGCCGCTGATCCTCGGGCACGAGGCGGTGGGGACGGTGACGGCGCTGGGCGAGGGGGTGACGGCGGATTTCACCGGCGCGCCGCTGGCCGTCGGCGACGCCATCACCTGGACGAGCAGCATCCCCTGCGGGCGCTGCCACTGGTGCGTGGTGGAGCGTGAGCGGACCCTCTGCGAGACGCGCCGGGTCTACGGCATCAACCAGCGGTTCGACGTCTTCCCGGGGCTGTCGGGCGGGTTCGCGGAGGCGATCTACCTGCAGCCGGGGTCGGCGATCTTCCGGCTGCCGGAGGGGGTGACGCCGGAGATGGTGATCGCGCTCGGCTGCGCGGGGCCGACGGCCTACCACGGGGTGGCGGACATCACGAAGATCACGCCGGGCGACACGGTGCTGGTGCAGGGCGCCGGGCCGGTGGGGATCGCGGCGGCGATGTACGCCCATCTCGGCGG
>JBJTKE010000448.1:0-10420 GCA_046096285.1 Chloroflexota bacterium | reverse complement strand
CCGAGACGTCGGCGGCGACCACTCGCGCGCCCTCGGCCGACAACCGGCGCGCGATCGCGAGCCCGATGCCCGCGCCGCCCCCGGTGACGATGGCGACCTTCCCCGTGAACTTCACGTCATCACCTCCTGAGAGCGGCGCGGCATGCGGGAGAACGGCCGGAAGTCCGGGCGATCAGGCGGCCGGCGTGGCCGCCGCCTCGATGGCGCCCGTCGGATCCACGAGGTCGATCGAGGCCAGCGCGAACACCGACCGCAGCGACATCTTGTCGCCCGCGCTGACGATCCACGCCGGGTTGAAGATGACCCGGATCGGCTCGCCGTTGTACTCGAGGGCGACGATGACGGGCTCCGCGCCGGCATCCGGCATCAGTTCGGCCCAACTGTAGGTTCCGGCGTAGCCATCGAGGCCGGTCACCACGACGGCCATCCGCGCCACCATCTCCGGGCCGACGTTCGGCTCCGAGGCCATCACCACGTCATAGAGCGACGGCCCCTTGGCGGTGAACGGCGCGCCGTCCTCGGAATCGGCCCAGGCGCCCTTGACCTCGGTCTGCGGCATCGCCGCAAGATCGGCGGCCGTGTACTCGGCGGGCTTCTTGACCGCCCCGCCCACCTTCACGGTCATCTCCGCGGCGGCGGCGGCCCGCACTCCCGCGGTTGCCAGCGTTCCCGCGGCGGCGGCGGCCAGCAACGTCCGGCGGCTGAGTTCGTTCGACGACATCGATCGTGCCTCCGTGCTAGTCTGACGGTCGGGCAGACGCCACCGTGGAACCGCCGCGATCCGTCGATTTCATCCTACCATCAGCGGCGTTTCGTCAGGTCCTTTTGGCGGGTTTCGCCGCACTGCCCGCGGTCCGTTCTCGCGAGGGAGACCCGATATGGAAACGCGACGTCTCGGCCCCACCGGCCACCAAAGCACGATCCTTGCCTTCGGCGCCTACGCCATCGGAAAACTCAGCCAGCAGGAGGCCGACCGCACCACCGAACTGATGCTCGACCACGGCGTCAATCATGTCGACATCGCCCCGTCCTATTCCGAGGCCGAACTCCGCTTCGGCGATTGGCTCAAGCGCCACCCCAGCCCCGACCTGTTCGTCGGCTGCAAGACCGAACGCCGCGACCGCGCTGGCGCGCGCGAGGAACTGCTGCGCAGCCTCGACCGCTTCGGCCGTGACCGTCACGATCTGTACCAGTTGCACGCCGTCTGCACCATCGCGGACCTCGATGCCTGCTTCGCGCCGGGCGGCTCGATGGAGGCGCTGCTGGAGGCCCACGACGAGGGCCTTGTGCGCCACATCGGCATCACGGGCCACGGCTGGTCCTCCCCCGCCACGCACCTCGCCGCCCTCGACCGCTTCCCCTTCGCCACAGTGATGACCTCCGCCAACCGCATGATGGCCGCGCGCCCGGACTACCAGCGCGACTGGTCCGCCCTGCTTGCCCGGTGCCAGCGCGACGATGTCGGCGTGCACGTGCTGAAGGCGACCGCCCGCGGCCCGTGGAACGGGCGCGTTCCCACCCACAACACCTGGTACGAGCCACTCACCGATCCCGAAGATGTCCGCCGCGCGGTCGCCTGGCTCCTCGCCCAGCCAGTCACCACGCTCTGCACTCCCGGCGACGCATCGCTGCTGCCGGACCTGCTGGCGGCCGCGGAAGCGTGGCGCACGGTCGAACCCGCCGCCGCCGACCTGCTGCTGGCCGACCCCGGCTACGTCAACTTCTTCGACGCCGCCTGACCGTCCGCCGGTCCCGCGCAAGCCCGGACCGGCAACGTTCCGGTGGTATCCTCCGGGCAGGTTCGGGCGCCTGCCCCGGACAGAACGCATCGTCATTCGACGGGAGCCTTTCATGTCCACCGCCACGGCGAAGAAGTACCGCGAACTGCGCGAGGCGCAGGGGTGGTCCCACGAGGACCTGGCCCGCAAGATCGACCGGCAGGCCGGCGAGGTCGCAAGCTGGGAAAGCGGCGACGCCGAACCGGACGACGAGGCCTTCGGGCGCCTCGCCGGCGCCTATGGCATGTCGCAGGACGCGCTGCGCCACTGGGGCAACTTCGAGCATCACGAAGCCCGCGAGACGGAGAAGATGCAGCGCCGCGCCGGGAGCAACTGACCGGGCCCCGGCGGCCCGGCACGGACGTCGGCCGCACCACGGCCGCAGTCTGCTCCGGCCGCCGGCCCTTCCCGCTGCAATGCGCCAGGTTGCGTCCCGCCGCCGGGAGCACGGCCCGGGCGGACGCGCCAGGCAATCCGGCGGCGCTCGACCGGCAGGGGCCCCGCGTGCGGAGACGGGGTACGGCCGGAAACGCCGCACACTCGGAGGCAATGCGTGAACCAGCACCGCGCCACAGTATCCCGGCGGGACCTGCTCGCCACGGCGGGAGCGGCGATCGTGGCCGCGCCATGGGGGGCGCGGGCCGCCGTCGCCCGGCAGGCCACGCCGGACCCGGGATCGGCTACACCGCTCCCAGGCCCGATCGACCCGGCGCGCGTCGCCCGCCTCGCGGTCTTCCCGGCGCTCGGCATCTGCCGCGTCGGCAACAGCCCGGAGTGGTTCCTCGCTCCCGAGGTGCCAGGCCTGCCGCCTGCCGCCGAAGGCGCCTACAAGTCCGGACCCGACGCGATCCGGAAGCAGGCGCAGCGCTTCCGCGTCTACGCATTCGACGCGGATGGCGCGGTGCTCGGCGAGGTCACCGCGGCAGAGGCGGCCATCGAGTGGACGGTCCACGTCGCCAACACCAAGGCCGCCTGGTACGGGTTCTCGAACCCGCTCGACAATGGCGAGGCCGCGCCGGGCCTGCCCGGCAAGCGCCGCAACGACGAAATCTCCGGCGACCGGGAACGCGCCGCGATGCTGGTGATCGACCCCGGTCCCCGCGCAATCGCCGGGCCCGGCGCCAACCAGGACGGAGGCGACGCCGCCTATCGCATGACCGGCCGCTTCTGGAAGACGCTCGACGTCATCCTCGGCCATCTCCGCACCGACGACGCGGGGCGGCTGATCGTCGTGCCCGGCGACGGGGTCTCGCAGGCGGCCGTCCCGAACAGCCCGATCACCAACTTCTCGGACAACGAGCGCTGGCACGACGACTGGTGCGACGGCCCCGTGCGCGCCAGCGTGACGTTCCCGGGCCGCGAAGCGCTCGCCGCCGACCCGGCCTGGGTCGCCTGCTGCGGTCCCGTCTACGCCCCCGGGAGGCCCCCGGTCGTCTCGCTCTGGGTCGTGTTGACCGGCGTCGCCATCGACGCAGGCTGGATCGCGCCGCCGCCCCGTCCGCTCTCCTTCCGCGAGCACATCTACCCGGTCTTCCGCGCGCTGGCCCTCATGGAGTGGGTCTCCGCCTCCGCCCGGCTCGCGGCGGGCTGGACCGGGAACCCGGCCGCCGGCTCGTTCGACGACCCGGCGGTGCTCGCGCGGCTGGCCGATCCGTCGCCCGGCAACGCCGCATTCCGGGCCGGCATTCTCGCGCTGATTCGCGACCCGCGCGATCCCGCCGTGCAGCAGTTCGCCCTCCCCTACATGCTCGGCGACGGCATCAACTACAGCGACTCACCGGTGCGCTGGCTGAAGATGCCGCTCCACCAGTACGACCTGCTCGTCTCCTGGGCCGCGGGCGACTTCACCGGCGACCTCGGCGACCCGGACGCCGCCGAGTCTCCGCCGGACTTCTCGCTCATCCCGCTCGACCGGCAACCGGAGGCCCTCACCCGCGCCGCGCTGATGCCCTGCTCCGGCGGCGCGTTCCACCCCGGCGTCGAATTGACCTGGCCGCTCCGGCACGCCGGGGTCTACGCGGAGCCGTACCGGATCGCCATCGCCGGGGATCGCGACCCGAGCCTCATCCAGGATTTCGGCCTCCTCCTCACGCCCGACCTCGCACTGAACGGATGGGCTGAAGCGCCGCCAGTGACCGGCCCCCAGATGCCGGGCGATCTCACCCGCTGGATGGGCCTGCCGTGGCAGTGCGACGCCTTCTCCTGCCAGAACGTGACCTTCGCCAACGACTTCCCGGTCGCCACCTGGTGGCCGTCGCTGCTGCCGGTCGACGTGCTGCCCGAGGCCTACTACGACGCGCTCATGGACCCGGCGCTGCCAACCGCCGACCGCACGGCTTTTCTCGAGGGCCGCGTCGCCTGGTCGCGCGGGGTCGCGGGCACCGGGTATCACGCCGGGGCCAGCTATCTCGACGGCATCGTCCGGATGCTGGCGCTCTGGACCCGGATGGGCTTCGTCCTGCGCCGCCCGGCCCCGGACGACCCCGGCAGTCCAGCCACCACCCCGCCCGTCCTGTACGTCGAAACCGGCCGCGGGTCGATGGACTTCGTCGGCTCCAGCCTGCCGGAGCGGTGACCCCGGACGGCGGGCCATTCCTCCCCCGCTCCGTGCCGGTGCTGATCGCCGGCAACGGGACGGCGGCCGCGGCCGCGGCCCTCGCGCTTGCCGCCGAGGGGATCGAGGCCGCCATCGTCGCCCCCGCGCGGCCAGGGGGAATGCCGGACCGTGTCGGCGAGTCGCTCGGCCCGGCGGGCGAAGACCTGCTGGCCGGCCTCGGGCTGCGGGAGCGGTTCCTCGCCGGTCCGCACCGACCCGCCGGCGCGTTTCACGCCGCGTGGGGCGCTCCGGTGCTGCTGCGCCGCCCGGAGCCACGCGGCTGGGTGCTCGACCGGCCCGCCTTCGACGCGATGCTGGCGGAGGCCGCCGCCGAAACGACCGCGGTCCGCATTGACGGCTCCGTGCGCGGCGTGGAGCGCGAGGCGGGTGGCTGGCGCGTCGAAGTCGGCGCGGGCGGCGGCGGTTCCACCATCCGCTGCCGGTTCCTGCTGGACTGCACCGGCAGGGCGGCGGCCATCGGCCGCAGGCTGGCGATCCAGCGGCAGATCGACCGGCTCATCGCGTGCCATGCGACGGTGACGCAATCGGACCATGAGGTCGAGCCGACGCGGGCGACGGTCGTCGAGTCCGCGCGGGACGGCTGGTGGTATGCCACGCTGCTCCCATCGGGCCGCGGGCTCGTCGCCTGGTTCACCGATCCCTGTCCCGGGCCGATCCTGCGCGAGCCCGCGGCCTGGTCGGCCCTGCAGGCCGAGTCGAGGTTCGCCGTGCCGTGGCTGGCGAGCGCGGGCTTTCCGCCGGCGGGATTGCCCTCGGTCGCTCCCGCGGGGACGGTGCTGCTCGACCGCGCCGCCGACGCCGGGACCGGCTGGGCGGCCGCCGGGGATGCCGCCGCCGCCTTCGATCCGCTCTCGTCGCATGGCCTCGTGTCCGCGCTGTGGATGGGCGCCCGGGCGGGCCGCGCCGCCGCCGCCTGGCTGCGCGGCGATCCGGCCCCGCTTGCCGCCTACGCCGCCGCCGTCGCCGCCGGCGCGGCCCGCTACCTCGACGAGCGCGGGCAGATGTATGTGCGGGAGCGCCGGTTCGCCGGCGCTCCATTCTGGCGCGGGCGCAGCCCCGTGGCCGCGCCCTGATCAGCCCCGGCCCAACGGCGGGTGGCACAGCGCAACGGCGGCAGCCGGAGGGCAGCCGCCGTTGGCCGGGCTTCCGTGGACTACAGCAGGTCCTTCAGTTCCGCCGCGGCGGCGTCCATGGCCTCCTGGGCGCCGGTTTCGCCGGCAACGACCGAGGCGAGGTTGCGACCCATGATCTCCACGAGTTGCGACTGCTTGGTGACCGCGGGCAGGCCCTTGCCGCTGGCGATCATCGCGCCGGCCTGCGGCAGCCACGGGTACTTCGCCAGCACCTCGGCATCCTCGTAGGGAGCCTGCTGGGTCGGCAGGCTGCCGGCCAGCGCGCGCCGCCGCGCCACCTCTGGCGACTCCACCCAGCGAATGAACTCCCAGCCCGCGTCCGGATTCGGCGAACTGACCGGGATGCCCCAGCCCCACGCCCCGCTGAGACCGGTGCCGCCGGGCATCACGACGCTCTTGCTGAGACCCCGCACGGGAGACGCCTCGTCGCCATCGACAACGGCCAGCATCCACATGAAGCTCACCGAGCTGAAGGCCTTGCCCTGGCTGTAGAGCGCGATGGAATCGTTGTAGTTGGCGCTGGCGGCCCCGGTCTGGGCCGCGTTCTTCACGCAGTCCGCGTACAACTCGGCGGCCCGTACGCCGGTCGCGTCGTTGATGGCTGGCGCGGTCATTCCGGCATCGTAGTAGTCGCCGCCGAGGCTGTAGAGGAAGTTGCAGAACTCCATCACGATGGGATCGACCTGCTGCGCGGTCATCGCCGCGCCGTACATCTCCGACCCCTTCCAGGCGGTGATCGCCTTGGCCATCTCGACGTAGCCCTCGACGCTGTCCGGCAGCGCGAGCGGCTTGCCTACCGCCGCCTCGTACTCCGCCGCGAAGGCGGCATCGTTGACGAGGTCGTCCCGGTAGATCAGGCCCATCGGGTAGGCGTAGAACGGGACGTACCACGTCTTGCCATCCGCCTGGGAAACGATGTCGAGCGTCGCCGGCACGTACCGGTCCAGCGCCACCGCCCCGCCGGAGCTGGCGATCCGCTCCCCGAGATCCTCGACCCAGCCGGAGCGCGCGAACTCGTAGACCCAGTAGAAATCGACCTCGAGCACGTCGTAGGAGCCGTTGCCCGGGCCAGCCGCCAGTTGCGGCACCAGTTTCTCGCGCATCACGTCGTAGGAGACCCGCTCGAACTGCACCTCTATGCCGGTGAGCTCGGTGAATTCGGGCAGCATCTCCTCGATGATCTGCGTCTCGAGCAGATCCTCCATCAGCATGTTGAGGGTCACGCCCTCGTACTCCCGGCTGAAGGCGATCTCCTCCGCGCGGGCCGTGCCCCGCCGGACGCCCCAGCCGCCAGCCGCCAGCCCCGCGGCCGCGCCCGCCTGCAGCATCCGCCGCCTGCCGAGCCGCGACGCCAGCGCCGCGTCGACCGTCCGTGATCCCCGCCTGTCCGACATTCCTGGCCTCCATCTCGCGGGATGCTCCCGCCTGCTGGCATCCGGCCTGCGCCCATGCGCGGCCGCGTGCTCCCGATTCGCGCCGCGGCGCGGGAACGGGCGCGCCCCAGGGCCCGCGCCGCCCCGGTGACTGTCGTCAGGCGCAGCAACTCCCGTTGCGGTGCGGGTCCGGCGGCGGCACATCGAGCGCCGGGTTGGCGTCGAAGAACCCCGACGGATGCAGCCCGAAGCCGGCGTACGCGACCGGCATCACCGGCCAGTCCTCGGTGCGCGCCTGATGATAGGTGCCCAGCGTGTACCAGACGACGAGGTCGCGGTCCTCGATGGGCCGGTCGGCGGCGGTCCAGGCTGGCAGCCCGGCGCCGCCGGGATGCTGGTTGCAGAAGTCGCCCGCCGCGTGCAGTTCCTGCGGGTGGTAGGGCGTCACCCACAGGTGGCGCGTGATGAAGCCGGCTCGCTGCGTGACGTTGGCGGCCTCCCCGGGCATGGCCAGCACGTTGCCATGGGGCGCGAGCCGGTAGCCGGTGGGTTCGCCGACCGCGTTTCGCCTGCGCGAACTGACCACCTTCCAGCTGCGGCCATTGAGCGGGTCGGCCAGACGCTGCGCCTCCTGCTCGCGCTCCAGTTTGCGCCGGACGTGGTGGAACGCGGCGTTGAGCGGGTTGCCGGGACCGGGCGGCATCGGCTCGACGTGTTCCTCGTAGACCGAGTTCTCCTCGCCGTCCACGTCGAAATCCAGGCGGAAGCTGAAGAAATGCTGGTGCACCGGCCCGTACAGCCCGTCGGCGTTCAGCAACTGCCCGTGCGCCGGGCGCTCGCCCGGGGCCACGGCGCCGGTCGAGAGAATGCCCGTCAGCTTGACCTCGCACTCGATGGAGCCGTCCTGGAAGAGGTACCAGAAGAACCCGTAGTCGTAGTTGCCGAGGGTGGTGAAGAACGAGATCACCAGCCGCCGCGACCGCCGCACCTCGGTGGTATCGGATCGCCAGTCATAGTGGCGCCAGAGCACCCCGTAGTCCTCCTCGTGCAGGCAGACCACGTTCTTGAGCAGTTTGGGCTCGCCGTCGGCCATCGCCACCGCGGCGTCGAAGTAGTGGATCACGCCGAGGCAGTCGCAGCCGAGCGTGAGCGAATTTGCCATCGCCCCGAGGTTGAGCTCGCCCGCGTCGAAGGTGTTCTTGCGGCGGTGCGTGAAGGCCGGGTCGCCGTAGGGGACCACCATCTCGCACATCGAGGCGCGGTGCAGGATCGGCCGGGTTTCTCCCGCGTCCTCCCACGCGAGCTGGTGCAGCACCAGGCCCTCGCGCGCGTTGTAGCCAACCCGGAACCGCCACTTCTGCCAGCGCACCTCGCGCCCCTCGACCGTGAAACTGGGGCCCTCCGGCTGGGTGATGACCAGCGGGCGCAGATCGGGGCGGAAGGGCGCGCAGCGGGCTGCGTCGAAATTGGCGTCCTGCGCGGGCACCGGCACCGCCTCGCCGTCGTGCACCCAAAGGACTTCGGCGGTGTCGAGGTCGTACATGGTGTGCAGGTTCTCGACCGGGTGGGCGTAGCCGTTGAGGTCGTCCGGCCCGGAGCGGACCCAGATCAGACCGCGCGCCAACCGCCTGCCGCGCAGGTCGCGCTCGTCCTCGTAGGCGCCGACGCTCCACGGGTCGACCCATACGAGGCGCATGTCCGTGATGCCGCGCCGGTTCAGCGCGGCCTGCAGCCGTGGATCGGCCCGGACATCCCGCTCGCATCGCTCGATTTCGGCCATGGTCAGCGGCGGTTCCCCCGCCTCCACCCGGTCCCAGGACAGCACCGCGCCGGTGGCAATGGAGACCACGAGGTCATGGGCGCAGCGGGCCTCCCGGTCGATCAGCACCACCCGGGCGCGGCGGTCGAGGTCAGCCAGACGGCCCGCGCCAGCCGCGGCAACGTACTCCCCCTTCTCCGGTTCGAGCAGATCGACTTGCGAGAACAGCACCGCGTTCCCGGTACGCCGGTCCGCGCGGACGATCTCGACCGCCCGCCGGATCTCTCCCGGCGACAGCGGATCAAGCGGATGACCGGTTTCGACAGTGGATTCCAGCACGGCACGCACCCCCGGCGGCCGCCCTGCCCGCCCGCGGTCCCGCCAGCGCCCGCGATGCGCCCTGCGCGCGTCATCGGGCATCGGCTGTCGCAGACTAGACGAGGGGTCGGGGGCTGTCAATTCGGCCTGGCGGGCCTGCCGTCTGCCCGGTTGTGCGCCGCTCCCACGGTGTCGCCTTGCCGCGGGGCGGTACGCCATTTGCCCCGGTCCCGGCCCGGGTTCGCCGGAGAGAACGGCGCGGGCCGGGGCAAGTCGGGGCACGCCGCATCCCTGCCGCCATGCCCGGAGCAGCCATACCGGCCTACAATCCGGCGGTCCGGCATCGTCCCCGGACGCCCGATCCGACGGCAGGCCCGCGCCATGTCCAACCCGGTGACGCCAGAACCTTCGCCCTTCTCCGGACGGCGTGCCGCATTCGGCACCATGCACGGCAAGGAGCGCGTCGTCGCCCCCGCCCTCGCCGGAGGCCTCGGCATCGCCGTGGCGGTGCCGGAGGGCCTCGACACCGACCGCTTCGGCACCTTCACCCGCGACATCGCCCGAGCAGGCGACCAGATCGCCGCGGCTCGCGCCAAGGCGGCCGCCGCGATGGATCTGCTCGGCCTGGACCTCGGTCTGGCCTCGGAGGGGAGCTTCGGCCCCCATCCTGCCGTTCCCTGGATGCAGGCCAACCTGGAGGTGCTGCTGCTGGTCGACCGGCGCGAGGGCATCGAGGTCGTTGGCCGCCACCTCACCACCGAGGTCGCGGCCGCGGGCGCATGGGCGGCCTCCCCCGGCGAGGCGGCGGCGTGGGCGGCGCAGGCGGGATTCCCAGCCCACGCCCTCGTGGTCCGGCCCGATCCCGACGAACCGGGCGGGATCGTCAAGGGCATTGCGGATGCCGTGTCGCTTGAAGGCGAGGTGGTGCGGCTGCTCGCGAGCCGCCCGCGGGTCTGGCTGGAGACCGATCTCCGCGCCGACCGCAACCCCACCCGGATGCAGGCCATCGCGGCGGCGGCGGCGGATCTGGTGGCCTGCGCCCGCGTCCGCTGCCCGGGCTGCGCCGCGCCCGGATTCGCGGCGAGCGGGACCGTGCCGGGCCTTCCCTGCGGCTGGTGCGGCGCTCCCACCGAACTGGCGCTGGCCGTCGTCCGCACCTGCGCCCGCTGCGGCGCGAGCCGCGAGGAACCGCGCGACGACGGCCGCTCCCACGCCGACCCGGGCGAATGCCCGTACTGCAACCCGTGAACGCCGCCCCGCGCGGCCCCCGGGCCTGATGCCCAGGGCACCGGCTCCGGGCCTGCGGCACATCCACCGGCAGCTTTCGCCCGCCCTGCGATGGATGGCCGCCGTTCGTCCCCACCGCGGCGCAAAGCCCCCCCCCCCCCGCAGCGAGGGAGCGGGTGGGGCCGGGGCACGCGGCGGGACCGGGCCGGGATCCG
>JBJTKE010000447.1:0-14670 GCA_046096285.1 Chloroflexota bacterium | reverse complement strand
CGCCGCTGGGCGGATTCGCCGCCACCGGGGCCATCGCCCGCACCGCGACCAACAGCCGCAACGGCGGCAACGCGCCCATCGCCGGGGTGACCCACTCGGCGGTGCTGATCCTGATCCTGCTGGCGCTGGCCCCGCTGGCGGCGAACATTCCGCTGGCCTGCCTGGCGGCGATCCTGTTCATCGTCGCCTGGAACATGAGCGAGATCCGGCACGTGATCTCGATGACCCGCCGCGCGCCGATGGCCGACGTGGCGATCCTCTGGGTGACGCTGTTGCTGACGGTGTTCGCCGATCTGGTGGTCGCGGTGAACGTCGGCGTCATCCTCGCGACGCTGCACTTCCTGCGGCGGATGGCGGGATCGGTCGAGGTGAGCAGACTGGACGAGTCGGGGCCCGATCCGGCGCTGGCCGGGTTGCCGGCCGACACGCTGGTCTACCAGATCGAGGGGCCGCTCTTCTTCGCCGCGGTGGAGCCCTTCGAGCGGGCGCTCGCGGAGACCCACACCGACCCGGCGGCCGTGATCATCCGGCTCGGCCGCGCGCCGTTCATGGACATCACCGGCCTGCAGGCGCTGCGGGACGCCATCGCGGACCTGCAACGGCGCGGGGTCCGGGTGATCGTCTGCGAGGCGAACGACCGGGTGCGGATGAAACTCGACCGGGCCGGGGTGCTGGAACTGATCGGGCCGGAGAACGCGCCGGAGACGGTGGCCGAGGCGGTGGCGCTCGCCCGCGTCCCGGCGGGAGATGCCGCTGGCGGGGGATGACGGCGGACCCGCGTCAGCGCGGGCGCGCAGGCTCCCTGACGGTCCAGGCGATGGCCATCGCGACGGCGGCCAGCACGGCCAGCGCGATCACCGCGGCCGGGCGCCCGAGGCCGATCCATTCGGCGATCAGCGCCCACAGCAGCGGGCCGATGATGGCGGCGGTGCGGGTGGTCATCGAAAAGAGGCCGAAGGTCTGGCCGGTCTGGCCGGGGCGGGAAAGCGCCACGATCAGCGGGCGTTCCGAGGTGAGGGTCGTGCCGAAGGCGATGCCGATGAAGACCATCGACAGCCAGTAGACCGAAGTGGGCAGGGCCAGCAGCGGCACGGCGGCCATCAGCGCGAACCCGATCACCCAGTTGGCGAGCGCGATCATCAGCCCGGTGCGGTAGCCGATGGTGTCGGTCACCCGCCCCCAGATCAGCGCGGCGATGGCGCCGACCAGCGTCACCAGCATGATGGTGAGGCGGGTCTGGTTGCGGTCGAGGCCGACGGCGGCGGCGGCGTAGATGGCCCCGAACGCGACGATGGTGGTGGAGGCCGTGGCGTAAATGAGCCGGGCGACGACGAGCCGGGCCAGCGGCTGGTTGCCGCGAAGGGGAGCGAGCAGGGTGGAAACCCGCCCGTCGGCCGGCAGCAGGTCGTCGCTGGCGGGGTGCCGGGGCCGCTCGCGCACCCAGAGGAAGATGGGCAGCGACAGCAGCGCGAAGCCGAGCGCGCCCGCCTGGAAGGCGCGGTCCGGGGGAGCGCCGCCGCGCAGCACCCCGGCCTCGATGAACAGGCCGACGAAGCTGCCGAGGTACCCGAGCGAAATGCCGATGCCGCTGATCCGGCCGCGGTTGCGGGGCCCGGAGACGTCGGGCAGCATCGACTCGTAGACCAGTTGGCCGAGGTGCAGGCTCCAGATGGTGATCACGTAGAGCGCCAGCACCGCCGGGATGCTGATGATGCCCATCAGCGCCATCGCGCCGACGCCGATCGCGGTCAGGATCAGCAGCGGCACGACCCGGCGGTTGGACCGGTCGATCGCCAGGCCGAGCGGCAGCGCGCACAGCAACGCCAGCGTCTCGGCGCTGCTCTTGGCGACGCCGAGCATCCCGTCCGACCCGCCGCTGGCGTGGAACCAGAGGGGGAAGGTGCTGGTGACGACGATCACCGACGAAACCGAGTTCGCCAGGTCGAACAGCGACCAGCCGAATACGGCCCGCCGGTCGGTGCGGTCTTCGGACGCCTGGGCCCGCGGTGCGGCGGTTGCTTGCGCCATGGTGCTGACTGCCCCCCAGCGGCACGGCTCTTCCGGCTTTGCGTGCTAGTAGTCTGACACGTCCGAGGAGTTTCTGCCTGACCCATCCCGGCGGCGGTGCGCGGGAATCACGTATCCTCACGCTCGTCGCGGCGACGGCGGCGGTGGTGGCCGCGCCGGGTCCGCGACGGTTGCCCGGAGGGCGCGATGAGCGTGATTTCCCTTCAGCCGCGCGTGGTGCGCGGCGCCTGCCCCTTCGACTGCCCCGACACGTGCGCCACGCTGGTCACGGTCGAAAACGGGCGAGCGGTCGCGTTCGAGGGCGATCCCGACCACCCGCTGACCCGCGGCTGGCTGTGCGCGAAGGTGCGCCCGATGCTCGAGCGCGTCTACGACCCCGCCCGGCTGACGCGTCCGCTGCGCCGCGCCGGCGCAAAGGGCGAGGATCGCTGGGAGCCCATCTCATGGGAGGAGGCCGTCGCCGGGATCGCCGGGCGCTGGCAGGAGATCATCGATCGCCACGGCGCGGCGGCGATCTTGCCGTACTCCTTCAGCGGCACCCTCGGACTGGTGCAGATGACCGTCGCCAGCGAGCGGCTGTGGAACCGCATGGGCGCCAGCGGCCTGCAACGCTCGATCTGCGGCGCGGCGGCCGAGTCCGCGGTCGTGCACACGATGGGGGCCAAGCTTTCGGTCGGCGCGGAGGACGTGCCGCACAGCCGGATGATCCTGATCTGGGGCAGCAACCCGGCCAGCACCAACCCCCATTTCATGCCCTTCCTCCAGCAGGCCCAGCGCAACGGCGCCTATCTCGTCGTGATCGATCCCCGCAAGACGACCACCGCCAACCGGGCCGATCTCCACCTGCAGCCCAACCCGGCGACCGACGCCGCGCTCGCCCTCGCGATGATCCACGTCATCTTCAGCGAGGGCCTGCACGACGAGGCGTGGCTGGAGGCCAGCGCCCTCGGCTGGCGGGAGTTGCGGGAGCGCGCGGCGCAGTTTCCGCCGGAGCGCGCCGCCGCCATCACCGGCATCGCCGCGGAGACCATCGTCGCGCTCGCCCGCCGCTGGGCCGGGACGGCGCCCGCCCTGCTCAAGTTCTCCGACGGCCTGCAGCGGCACCAGAACGGCGGCCAGACCATCCGCGCCCTGCTCGCGCTGCCCGCCGTCACCGGACAGATCGGGCGGCGCGGCGGCGGGGTGTTCTACTCCTCGGGCGGGTACGGCGCGTGGGACGGGGAGGCGGTCACCCACCGCTCCGAATGCCCGCCGACGCCGCGCACGATCAACATGAACCGCCTCGGCGCGGCCCTGACCGGCGAGGCGGCCGACCCGCCGGTGATGTCGCTCTACGTCTTCGGGGCCAACCCGGTGGCGGCCAGCCCGAACTCCGCGAAAATCGTCGAGGGGCTGCGGCGGGAGGACCTGTTCACGGTCGTCCACGAGCAGTTCATGACCGACACGGCCCGCTACGCCGACATCGTGCTGCCGGCCACCACCCAGCTCGAGCATGTGGATGTCCACCGGCCCTACGGCAACCTCTCGCTGGTCTGGAACGAGCAGGCTATCGAACCGCTCGGCGAGTGCACGTCGGACTGGGACGTGATGCGCCTGCTCGCGGGCGCGATGGGCTACGACGAGCCGTGGCTGCACGAGGACGCGGAGGCGGCCATCGCCGGCATCCTCGAGGCGAGCGCGCGCCGGAACCCGTTCCTCGCCGGCATCACCGTCGAGCGGCTCAAGCGCGATGGCTGGGCGCCCTACGCCCTGCCCTCGGAGGACTGGGTTCCGTTCGCCGGCGGCGAGTTCCCGACGCCGTCCGGCAGGATGGAGCTTCGCTGCGATCGGATGGCCGCGTTTGGCGTCGACCCGCTGCCGGACTGGACCGAGCCGTCCGAGTTCCGCGATGCGGCGGAGGGCATGCTGACCCTGCTCACCGGCGCCCCGCACCATTTCGTGAGCACCAGTTTCGCCAACTGGGAGCGCCACGAGCGCAAGGAGGGAACGCCGTTCGTCGAGATTCACCCGGACGACGCGGCCGCCCGCGGCATCGCCAACGGCGACGAGGTGCGGATCGAGAACGCCCGCGGCTGGTGCCGGCTGCGCGCGGTCGTCACCACCGACGTGCGGCCGGGCGTGCTGGTCTCCCCCAAGGGCCGCTGGGCCAGCCGCTCCCCCGATGGCCGCACCGTGAACTGGACCATCCCCGACGCGGTGGCCGATCTCGCCGGGCAGTCCACGTTCCACAGCAACCGGGTCTGGATCGCGAAGGTCGCGCCGGACGCCGGCGTCGCGCAGCCAGCGCCGGACGCCGTCGCCAGCGTGGCCGACTGACGCGCCGGCCGGAGGAGGCGCTGATGCGCGAGCGCGAGCGGCAACAGGAGCGGGCCTACACCTGGGACGATCTGGCGGCGATGCCGGAGGACAACCTGCGCCGGGAGATCATTGGAGGGATGCTGGAGATGACGCCGGCGCCGGGAGGCACGCATCAACTGCTGGTCATGCGGATCGCGCGGGCGATCGAGGACGCCGCCGGGCAGTTGGGCGTCACGTTCGTGTCTCCGATCGATGTCGTGCTGTCCCGCTTCGACGTCGTTCAGCCCGACGTGTTGTTCGTGCGCGGAATCCTTGCCGATGTCCTGGCTGACGACCGGATCGCCCGGACGCCGGATCTGGTGGTGGAGGTCATCTCCCCGTTGAGCGCGCCCACGGACCACGTGCGGAAGTTCGCGCTGTACGCCACCTCCGGGGTGGCGGAGTACTGGCTGGTGGACCCGAGGACCCGGACCGTCTCCCTGCACCTGCTGGAGGACGGCGGGTATCTCGCGGCGCGGCCGGACGGGGCGGGCCGGCTGGTCTCGCGGGTCGTGCCGGGGCTGGAGATCGACCCGGCGCGACTGTTCGCGAGGCTGTAGCTGTCGGGTGTCCGGGCGGCCATGGATTGGGAGGCAGCAGCCATGCTGGAACGGCAACAGGAGCGGGCCTACACCTGGGACGATCTGGCGGCGATGCCGGAGGACAACCTGCGCCGGGAGATCATTGGAGGGATGCTGGAGATGACGCCGGCGCCGGGCTACGCCCACCAGAAGCTGGTTCTCCGGATCGCCCGCGCCATCGAGGATGCGGCAGGGGCGCTCGGCGAGACGCTGGTCGCGCCCAGCGATGTCATCCTTTCCCGCTTCGATGTCGTCCAGCCGGACGTGTTCTTCATCCGGGGAGCAGCGGCCGAGATCGTGGTCAACGACCGCATCGCCCGGACGCCCGATCTGGTGGTGGAGGTCATCTCTCCGTCGAGCGCGCCCACGGACCACGTGCGGAAGTTCGCGCTGTACGCCACCTCCGGGGTGGCGGAGTACTGGCTGGTGGACCCGGGGACCCGGACCGTCTCCCTGCACCTGCTGGAGGACGGCGGGTATCTCGCGGCGCGGCCGGATGGGGCGGGCCGGCTGGCCTCGCGGGTCGTGCCGGGGCTGGAGATCGACGCGGCGCGACTGTTCACGGGGCTCCCTGAGGGAGCCTGACCAGGGCGGCCTCGCGGGTCAGGAGCCTTCCCAGCCCACATCCCGGCCGATCAGATCGTACAGGCGGCGATTGTGGGGCACGTACCAGTCAGAGAGGATGGCGCGGGTTTCCGGGTCCATCGTGCTTTGGGGAACGGCGCTCCGGCGCTCGGGCAGCGATTCCGGCGGGGGCTCGTCGAGACCGATGAACCGGGCGAGCGCGCGGACGGTTCCCGGTGAGTCCTCGAAGGAGTCCTCGCTGCGGACGATGCGCAGGTTGGCGGGCGGGATGGCCGCGAGCCACGGTTCGGGTTGCGGCGCGTAGACGCCCCGCGGGACATAGCCGAAGGAGAGCCCCTCTGACGTCGCCCAGCCTTCGTCATCGAGCAGCGCGCGCGGCCCGGCGATGACGGCATCCTCGAACGCGCGCGGTTCCCGGCCGGCCCGGACCACGTGACGCCAGTGCGAATGGGCGCGATCAGCCGGGTTGCGCAGCAGGACGATGACCCGAGCGTCGGGAAGCGCGGCCGCAAGCCTGCGGGCTGCCTCGGGTTGCGGCAGGTACCCCGGGCTGGCCTCGCCGGATACAGCCGCCCCGGATTCGAGCGGAAAACATGCCCGGTAGACATCGAGATCGGCGCCCGGCCGCCGCCGGGGATCGCTGAAGAACACGAGCTCCTTGCGCGTTGCCGGGCGGCAACCGGGAAGCGATATGAGCGCCCGGTAGAGCGAGGTGGTGCCGCACTCCTGCGCGCCGATGATGACAAAGCCGGGGAGGCGGCGCAGGCTGGCGCTGTCGAGGCGCTCCTGCGATGGCTCAATCATCGGCGGGGTCCAGCGCGGGCCGGTGATCCAGGAGCCGAACCGGGGTTGGAGGGATGCCGCCGGTTGTCCGGGCCCGTCGCGCGCGTCCACCACTCGCGAGAAAACCACCATAGTGTCGGCTGCGAGGGGCCGTCGGCTTGCGGCAGCACCTGTATTGGGTCAGCATAGCAACTCGTGTTGCCGCCGGGGTGATGACGATGCCGAACCTGCTCGAGGTCCGCGACCTTATCCTGCACTACCAGGCCGAGGATCACGTCGTCCGCGCCGTGGACGGGGTGTCGCTCGACCTTGCCGCCGGGGGCGAGGCGCTCGGCGTGGTGGGGGAGTCCGGCAGCGGCAAGTCCAGCCTCGCCAACGCCCTGATGCGGTTGCTGCCGAAGAACGTCGCCCACTTCTCGGGGACGATCCGCCTCGGCGGGGAGGACCTCGCGGCGCTCTCCGACGAGCAGTTCCGGCGCCGCATCCGCTGGAGCCGGATGGCGATGGTTTTCCAGGGCGCCATGAACGTGCTGAACCCGGTGCTGCGGATCGGCGAGCAGATTTCCGAGCCGATGACGCTGGACGGCCGGATGACCGCGCAGGCCGCCCGCGAGCGGACCGCGATGCTGCTGGACCGGGTCGGTCTCGGCGCGGGCTATGCCGGCCGCTACCCGCACGAACTCTCTGGCGGCCAGAAGCAGCGGGCAGTGATCGCCGTCGCCCTCGCGCTCGAACCGGATCTGCTCATCCTCGACGAGCCCACCTCCGCGCTCGATGTCTCGGTGCAGGCCCAGATCATGGACCTGCTCAAGGACCTGAAGCGCGACGCCGGCATGAGCATGATCTTCATCACCCACGACATCGGCCTTGCCTCGGACCTGTGCGACCGGATCGCGGTCGCCTACGCCGGGCAGCACGTCGAGTCCGGGCCCGCCGAGCAGGTGCTGCTGGCCCCGGAGCATCCCTACACCGGCCTGCTGCTGGCCAGTTTGCCCCGGTTGCACGAACCGGCGCCGCCCGCGCCGATGCCGGGAGAGCCGCTCGACCCGGCCCGGATTCCGGCGGGCTGCCGGTTCGCGCCGCGCTGCCCGCTCCGCTTCGGGCGCTGCGGGGAGGTCCCGCCAGCCATCGAGGTTGGGCCGGGCGGGTTCGCCAGATGCTGGCTGGCCGGGCAGCGTCCGGCCGGCGCCGCCGGAGCGGGCGAGACCCCGGGCGCAGCGGCCGCCGGGCGGGCGCTCGCCGTCCGGGCCCCGGCGGCTGCCCCCGCGTCGCCGCTGGTGGAGGTGCGGGAGGCGTCGGTGGTCTACCAGGCGCGCAGCGGGCTGTTCCGCTCCACCGGCACGCGCGCCCTCGACGGGGTCTCCTTCGCGGTCGCCCCCGGCGAGACGCTGGCGCTGGTCGGGGAGTCGGGCAGCGGCAAGACCACCGCGGGGCGGCTCTCCCTGCGGCTGGTGGACCCCGCCGCAGGCGAGGTGCGCTTCGCCGGGCGGGACATCACGGCCATCCCCGAGGACGGCCTCGGCTGGTTCCGCCGCCGCGCCCAGATCGTCTTCCAGGACCCGTTCTCCAGCCTCAACCCCGCGATGCGGGTGGGCGAACTGGTGGCCGAGCCGCTGGTCATCGACGGCGCCCCGCGGGAGGAGCGGCGCGACCGCGTGCTGCGCGCCCTGGAGGCCGTGGACCTGACGCCGGCGGCGCGGTGGGCGGAGCGCTATCCGACCGCGATGAGCGGTGGCCAGCGGCAGCGGGTTGGCATCGCGCGGGCGCTGGTGCGCGATCCCGAGTTCATCGTGGCCGACGAACCGGTGTCGATGATCGACGCCTCGAGCCGGATCGGGATCCTGCTGCTGCTGCGGGCCATCCAGCGCGAGCGGGGCACGGCCTTTCTCTACATCACCCACGACATCGCCAGCGCGCGCCACTTCGCAGACCGCATCGCGGTCATGGATCGGGGAAAGATCGTGGAAAGCGGCCCGGCCGGGCGGGTGATCGACGCCCCGGAGCATCCGGCGACGGCGGCGCTCATCGCCGCCGTGCCCGAGCCGGACCCGGCCAACCGCTTCCGCCGGCGCGGCGGCGCGGTTGCCGGCGCGGCGCGGTAAGCTCTCCGGCGGTCGCGGCCGCCGCCCCGGGCAGGCCCCCACGGAGGACGAGCGAATGTCGACGAAACTGGTGACCTGGAGCGCGAGCGTTGGCGAGGACCCCGTGCTCGTCTCCACCGAGACCTACGGGCGGCGGATGGTCGTCGCCTGCACCGACGGCGTGCTGCGGGTCGGGGAGGAGACGGAAGACGACAGCCCGCTGCGCGGGTTTCGGCTGCTGGCCGGCATGTCCGTCGAAATCCGGGCCTCCCCGGAGATCTACATCTGGGCGGAGACCGAGGAGGCGGACGCCAGCATCCTCGTGGAGTACGACGAGGCCGAGTGAGCCGCCAGCCGACCGCGGCGGGCGGGGAGGAACCCCGATGACCCACGATCCTCGCGGCCCGCTGGCCGGGCTCCGCGTGCTTGCGCTCGAGCAGGCGGTGGCCGGGCCGCTGTGCACCCGCCACCTCGCCGATCTCGGCGCAGACGTGATCAAGATCGAGCGCCCCGGCGCCGGCGACTTCGCCCGCGGCTATGACAGCGCCGTGCTCGGGCAGTCCAGCTACTTCGTGTGGCTCAACCGCAACAAGCGATCGCTGGCGCTCGACATGAAGCACCCCGAGGCGCGGGGCATCCTCGAACGGCTGGTCGCCCGCAGCGATGTGCTGGTGCAGAACCTCGGCCCCGGCGCGATCGACCGGCTCGGTCTCGCCCCCGGGCGGCTGCGTCGCGACTACCCTGCGCTGGTCATCTGCTCCGTCTCCGGGTACGGCGCGGGCGGCCCCTACGAGCACCGCAAGGCGTTCGATCTGCTGCTGCAGGGGGAGACCGGGGTCATCGCGACCACCGGCACGGACGACGCCCCGGCCAAGGTGGGCGTCAGCGTGGGCGACATCGGCGCCGGGGTCTACGGGGCGATGGCGACGCTGGCCGCCCTCTACGAGCGGCAGGCGACCGGGGAGGGGAGGGTGGTGGAAACCTCGCTCTTCGACGCCCTCTCCGAGTTCATGGGCTATCCGGCGCTGTTCGCGAAGTACTCCGGGACCGCCCCGGCCCGGGCCGGACTGCGCCACGCCACGGTGGTCCCCTACGGCTCCTACCGCTGCCAGGATGGCGCGGTGCTGCTGGCGGTGCAGACGGCGGCCCAGTGGGACGCCTTTTGTCGCCTCGTCTGCCGCCGCCCGGAGTGGCTCGAGGACGCCCGCTTCCGCGATTCCCCCGCGCGCCGGGTCAACCGCGACGCCCTGGAGTCGGCCATCGAGGAGACGCTCGCCGCCGTGCCCCGCGCCGAGGTGGTGCGGCGCCTTGAGGAGGCCGACATCCCGTTCGGTTCGCAACTGGACGTGACCGAGTTCGTGGAGCACCCGCAACTGGCGGCACGCGGCCGCTGGCGGCCGGTGGAGACGCCCGGCGGCGTGGTGGAGAGCATCGTGCCGGCGATGGACCTCGAGGGCGCGCCGCACCGGATGGACCCGATGCCCGCCGTCGGCCAGCAGACCGACCAGATCCTGGGGGAGGCCGGCTACACCGCGGCGGAGATCGCCGCCTTGCGCGCCCGGGGGGCGGTCGCCTGACCGTGCGCCGCGGGCAACGAAATACAGTCCCGAGTGACGTGGCTCCCGCCTCGCTTCCCTGACCGTCCGCTTCCCCGCGTCACGCCCCGCAACGGACGCGGTTCCCTGGATGGTCCCGTATGCGGCATGGTCGCGCGCCAGGCCCCGCAGCACCAGCGCGTTCCGTGTGCCGCCCGGTGGGAGCGACGTGTTCGCTCGGCCTCTCGGGACTGTACGTACACAATAACCGTACGCGGCGCGGCTGTCAAGCGGGCCGTGCACCGCGCCATTCCCCTCGCCGCGCCGGGCTGGTAGACTCCCGGCGACCCGTCCCGGCGTCGACCCGCCGCGGGGTGGACGGACCGCGAGGAACGATGGCGCGCTACATCGCCGGGCGGTTGCTCGGGCTCATCTTCGTGCTCATCGCGGTGTCGATGATCACCTTTTTCCTCACCCGCATGGTGCCCGGCGACCCCTTCGCCGCCGGGGAGCGGGAGTTGCCCGCCGCCACCCAGCAGGCCCGGGCCGCCAAGTACGGCTTCGACCAGCCACTGCTCACCCAGTACGTCAACTACATGAAGGGCGTGGTCCGCGGCGACTTCGGGGTGCCCTTCCAGGCCCCGACCAGCACCGTCGTCGAACTGATCAGGGACACCTGGCCGGTCACCATCCGGCTTGGCATCGCCACCATTCTCGTCGCCTACCCGCTCGGCATCCTGCTCGGCTACGTCGCCGCCACCCACCGCAACACCTGGCTCGACTACCTGCTGACCTTCGGCAGCACCCTTGGGCTGGTGCTTCCCAACTTCGTGGTCGCGATCTGGCTGATCCTGATCTTCGCGGTGCGGCTCGACTGGCTGCCGACCGGCGGCTGGGGCAAGCCCCAGCACTACGTGCTTCCCGTCCTCGCCTACGCGCTGGCCCCGATGGCGCTGGTCGCCCGCTACACCCGCACCAGCCTCATCGACGCCCTCAACGCCGACCACGTCCGCACCGCCCGGGCGAAGGGGCTCTCCAGCCGTCGGGTGATGACCTGGCACGTCGCCCGCAACGCGATGATCCCCTTCGTCACCGTGATGCTGCCGGAGATTCCCAACATCCTCACCGGCAGCATCTTCATCGAGCAGACCTTCCGGGTGCCCGGTCTCGGCAAGTTCTTCGTCACCAGCACCTTCACCCGCGACTACCCGATGATCATGGCGCTGGTGCTGCTGATCGCGGTGGTCTGGGGTCTGACCTACCTGCTGACCGATGTGCTGTACACCCGGCTCGACCCCCGCATCCGGCTGCGCTGATGACCGCCGCCGACCCCGCCGTCGTGGAGACCGCGCTCGCCCAGCCGGACCGGCCGCGCTCCAACGCGCGCCGCGCCATGCGCCGCTTCTTCCGCCAGAAGCTCGCGGTGCTCGGCCTGGCGATCATCACGCTGCTGGTGCTGGCGGCGGTCTTCGCCCCCTTCCTCGGCTCCTCCCAGAGCAACCTGATGGACGCCAACCAGTTCCCCGGCGGCAAGTACCCCTTCGGCACCGACCAGATCGGCAACGACTACCTCTCGCGGGTGGCCTTCGGCATGCGGACCTCGCTCATTGTCGGCTTCTCGGCGGTCGTGGTGGCCTGCCTGATCGGCGTCTCGCTCGGCCTGCTGGCCGGGCTCAAGGGCGGCGCGGCGGATTTCATCGTGCTGCGGCTGGTCGAGATCATGACCGCCTTCCCGGGCATCCTGTTCGCCATCTTCCTGGTGACCATCCTCGGCAACGGCGTCCGCAACATCGTGATCGTCATCGGCGTCACCAGTTGGGTGGCGCTGTGCCGGCTGACCCGCGGGCAGTTGCTCACGCTCCGGGAGCAGGAATACGTGCAGGCCGCCCGCAGCCTCGGCGCGACCGATGCCAGGATTGCCGTCCAGCACCTGCTGCCCAACGCCCTGCCGCCGCTGATCGTGGCCGTCACGCTGGCGATCCCGGCGGCGATTTTCGCCGAGGCGGCGCTGAGCTACATCGGCATCGGCATCAATGAGCCGACGGCCTCGCTCGGCAAGATGGTGGCCGACAGCGCCGCCGGCATCCGCGTGTTCTGGCACCTCGCCCTCTTCCCGACCCTCGCCATCGCGCTCGCCATGCTCGGTTTTACCTTCGTCGGCGACGGCCTGCGCGACGCGCTCGATCCCCGCCAGAACTAGCGGACAGACGCGGCCCTTCCGGTTCTGTCACAATTGGTTTGGCTCCTGCGCGTCGCCGCGCAGCCGAGCCTCGCTGGAGAGTGCGCCGGACCGAGCGATCCGGCCGAACCACACGCAGGAGGAGGATTCCGATGCCCGAGGGAACCCGGACCCCGGTCGGCGCCGCGGAGATCGCGCGCCGGATGGGATTCATGGAGAAGCGGCTCGCCCGCCGCGGCATGATCGGCGCGACGCTGGCCGCCGCCGGTCTGCTGGCCGTCGGGGCGCCCGCGCGGCTGGCCGGCTCCGCCGCCGCCGCCCCGTCCCGCCAGGACGTGATGCTGCCCGAGGACGCCGCCCCGCTGGACCAGCAGGTGCTGGTGCTGGTCAACGACCCGACCCTGGACAAGACGCCGGACTTCTACGAGTCGGTCTACGAGCGCGTCTCCGACGCGTCCGCCGACGTGTTCAGCGATCCGCTGGTCCGGCTCAACCGGAACTTCGAGATCATCCCGGCCGCCGCCACCGAGTGGAGCAGCAACGAGGACGCCACCGTCTGGACGTTCAAGCTCGACCCGAACCTGATGTGGAACGACGGCACCCCGGTCACCGCCGAGGACTACGCCGCCACCCTCCGCTACGGCGCCGACCCGGCCCACGCATGGGACTTCACCTGGTTCTTCCAGGGCGTGATCAAGGGCTGGAACGAAGCCATCGCCGGCGAGATCCCGCTGGATCAACTCGGCGTGAAGGCCGTTGACGCCACGACCCTCGAAGTCACCACCGAGAGCCCCGCCCCCTACCTGCCGGCCATGCTGCTCTACTCCATGTCGCTGCAGGCCAAGGCGCTCACCGAGAAGGGACCGCTCTACAACAGCAACCCCGAGACCAGCGTCTCCGCCGGCCCGTACAAGCTGGAAGCGTGGGATGCCGACCAGAAGGTCGTCTACGTGGTCAACCCCGACTACAAAGGCACGCTGAAGCCGATGGTGCAGCGGGTGGTCATCAAGCTGGCCGACCCGAAGACCTGGTTCACGATGTACCAGAACGACGAGATCGACTTCATGCAGAAGCCCTCGCCGGCGGAGCTGCAGATCGCGCAGGCGGAGTTCCCCGAGCAGATCTACTCCGCGGTGGGCGACTTCCGCACCTTCTACCTCTTCTTCGACCCCACGAAGGCGCCGTTCGACGACATCAAGGTGCGGCAGGCCTTCAGCCACATCGTGGACCGCGACGCCATCCAGCAGCAGTTGCTCGGCCCGGCCGGGCGCGCCGCCTACTCCTGGCTGGCCCCGGGCTTCCCGGCCGCCGACAGCGAGGGCCTCGCGGGCATCCAGAACTTCGACGTCGAGAAGGCGAAGGCGCTGCTCGCCGAGGCCGGCTTCGCCGACGGCGCGGGCTTCCCCAAGCAGGAGCTCTGGCTGCGCAACGCCAACCAGCTCGACCAGAACATCGCCAACGCCATCGCGGCCAGCATCCGCGACAACCTCGGCATCGAGGTGGAGGTCTCGAACAAGGACACCGACACCTTCATGGCCGCGCTGACCGCCAAGCCGACCGAGATCCCGTTCGGCTATGTCTCCTACGGGATGGACTTCCTCGACCCGTTCAACATGCTGAGCGTGTGGCTCTCGGGCGGCCGCCACAGCTGGGTGAACGAGGCCTTCGACACGAAGGTCAAGGAGGCCGCCGCCTTCGCCGGCGACACCGGCGAGCGGACCGCCATGTTCCAGGAGGCGGAGCGGATGCTGGTCGAGGACGTGCCGGGCGTCTTCGTCTACCACGAGACCCCGGTCCAGTTGATCAAGCCGTGGCTCAAGGGCGAGTTCATCGCGCCGGACGCCAACGGGATCACCAGCGTGCACTGGCCGGGCTTCTCGGCCACCAGCACCGTCTACGCCGAGTTGTACATCGGCAAGGACGCCCCGGCCGGCCGCGGCGACATGTAGAACTGAGTCCAGAGGTCGCGGGAATGAAGGGGGAGCAGACAGCTGCTTCCCCTTCGTCCTGCCACCGGCAACCGAACTCGAGAGGTGTGCTTACTCGCTCACGGATACCTGCCATCGTGCAGCGTCAATACCTGCAATCTCAACGGCTCTGAAGCAGTTGCGGGTAATCGCACTTGAAGACAAATTAGTTTCAAAGCACCAACCGTTTGTTAGTTTGCGACTGCTTCGGAATCTGTCACATTCAGCGGAAACGAACAACGGCATCAGCCCGTCCACTCTCGCGAGGAGCGCGACAACGAGGCTGGCGATGTATTCTAGCGTGATCGATGCCACATCTCGCCAACTCTCGACTTCATGTCGAAAGCCATCCAGCAAAACTGCTTTTGGAGTTGTGCCCGTAACATGGGAGTCAGGCTGCAGGAATCGTTCAGGTTTCCGAGGCCCGAAGTATGGCCAGATTCGCAAAGCTAGCGCGGCAAGGGTCTCGCCTCGACTAAGAATTTCGTCTGCTGTCCAAGAGGACGAATTGGAGATCGAGCGGTTCATGGCGAGGTTGCTCGAAGCAAACTGCCACCTCTTTACTGAAAAAGGTTTGTTTGATAACTCGGGATT
>JBJTKE010000446.1:0-3298 GCA_046096285.1 Chloroflexota bacterium | reverse complement strand
CCCAGCCCGGCACGATGCCGACCTTCGCCTCCGGGAAGGCAAGATCGGTGTCGGCGGCGACATCAAGGCGTGGGGCGCGCTGGAACCGCTGCGGATGGGTTGGGACTGGGTGCGCGACGGCAGCCGCGTCTTCGACCGCCTCGCCGCGTTGCGCGTGCCCACCATCGCCGCCATCAACGGCTACTGCTTCGGCGGTGGGCTCGAACTTGCGCTCGCCTGCGACCTCCGCGTCGCCGCCGCCGACACCGATCTTGCCTTCCCGGAGGCGAAGGTCGGCATCGTGCCGGGCTGGGCGGGAACGCGCCGCCTGCCCGACCTGATCGGGCCGGCCCGGGCGAAGCAGCTCATCTTCACCGGCGCGCGCATCCCGGCCCCGCGGGCTGAGGCGTGGGGACTGGTCAACGAAACCGCCCCGGCCCCGGGCGTGCTGGCCCGCGCCCGCGAACTGGCCGCCGAAATCGCCGCCAACAGCCCCGTCGCGGTGGCCGTCGCGAAGGTCGCGATCGACGGGCGGGAGGACGCGCTCGAGGTGCTGGCCGGCGCGCTCGCCCGGTACACCGACGACGGCCGCGAGGGCGTCGCATCCTTTACCGAGAAGCGGCCGCCCACCTTTACAGGCAGCTAGGGGCGCCCGGCGCCCGGCGCCCGATGCCGGATGTTCCGGCGGCAGGAGATCGAACCGTGACGGATTTCGGCCTCGTCGGCACCCTCGAGCAGCGCGCGGACACGGCGCTGCGATTCGCGCAGCGGCAGGTGCTGGCGCTGTCGGAGGACCACCCCGGCTACTTCCCGCTCTTCACCGAGGGCGGCCGGTGGAAGCACGGCAAGGAGTCATGGACCAACTGGTGCGAGGGGTTCCTCGGCGGCATGATGTGGATCTTCGCCCGCCGCTACGATGACCCGGCCTGGAAGGAGCGCGCCATCCGCTATTCCCGGCTGATCGAGGAACGGCAGCACGACCCCAACGTCCACGATCTCGGCTTCCTGTTCTGGTCGACCTGGCGGCGCTGGTACGAACTCGACGGCGATCCCGCCATCCAGCAGCGAGTCCTCACCGCCGGCCAGACGATGGGCCTGCGCTACAACCCGCACGGGAAGTACCTGCGCTCCTTCGTCGCCCCCGAGTCCTGCTTCATCGACATCATGATGAACGTCGGCATCATTTTCCACGCGGCCCTCGAGACCGGCGACGACGACCTCCTGGCCCGCGTCACCAACCACTGCCTGACCACCCGCCGCTACCTCGTGCGCGGCGACGGCAGCACCAGCCATGAGGGCATCTTCAACATCGAAACCGGCGAGTTCCTGCGGCAGAGCACGCACCAGGGGTGGCGCGACGACTCCTCCTGGGCGCGCGGGCTGACCTGGGCCCTCTACGGATTCGGCACCGCCTACCGCTTCACCGGCGACGAGCGGTTCCTCGACACCGCGCAGCGCACCGCCGACTTCTACATCGACCGCACCCCCGCCAACGGCGTGCCGCCGAACGACTGGGAGGAGCCCAACCCGGTTCGCCGTTGGGAGAGTTCCGCCGCGGCCATTGCCGCCAGCGGACTGCTGCAACTTGCCACCCTGACCCGGGACCCCGCGCGCGGCGCGAGGTACGGAGCGTATGCAAGGACCATTCTCGATACGTTGCTCACTCCCGAGTTCGTGGCCGTGGACACCCCCGGCTGGGAGGGCATCCTCCGCCACGGCAGCTATCACGAACGGCTCGGTCTCGGCGTCGACGAGAGCGTGATGTGGGGCGAGTACTTCTTCTGCGAGGCGCTGGACAAGGTGCTGGGCGCGCCCCACGCCGGATGAACGTGCCGCGACTGTCGCGCAGGTGTCTTGCGCTACCTTGACGCTCACGCGAACGTGCGAGTACCGTCAGGGTGTTCCGGAATCCGGCGAACAGCGGCTCGCAGGGGCGGCTTTTCCGGCGGATTCTGTCGGAGCATGAGGCCGGCGGTGAAGCCGGCCGGGATCGGATGCCGCAAGGAGGCATGATCGGTGGATCTCTCGAAGCAGATGGCCGCTCGCAAGAGCCGGCGGTTCGTTCTCCGGGGCGTGGCGGCGGTTGGCGCCGGGGCGCTCGCGTTCAACCGGTTCGGCGGGTTCGAAGCCGCCGCCGCCGAGGAGCAGCTCGAAGTCTTCTCGTGGTGGACCTCCCCGGGCGAGGCTCCGGCGCTGCAGGCGCTGTTCGACGCCTTCTCGGCCGCCAACCCCGGCGTCGAGATCGTCAACGCCGCCGTCTCCGGCGGCGCGGGCGTGAACGCGCGCGCGGTGCTGCTGACCCGTCTTCAGGGCAACCAGCCGCCGGACAGCTGGCAGGTTCACGTCGGCCGCGAGTTGATCGACAACTACGTGGTCGCTGGCTACTGCGAGCCGATCACCGACCTGTACGAGTCCGAGGGCTGGAACGCGGCGATCCCGCAGAGCCTGATCGACCAGGCCAGCTCCGACGGCCAGCAGTACTCGATCCCGGTGGGCGTGCACCGCGGCAACGGGTTCTTCTACAACAAGCAGGTGCTTGCCGAGGCGGGCGTCGAGGTCGGCGACACGATGACGGTCGAGGACTTCGTGGCCGCCGCCGACAAGATCAAGGCCGCCGGCAAGGTTCCCATGTCGCTGGCCACCAAGGACACCTTCGCCGCCGGCCAGACCTTCGAGAACACCCTGCTGGCGACGGTCGGGCCGGAGAACTACAACAAGCTCTTCGCCGGCGAGATGCCGTGGGACGATCAGGGCGTCAAGGATGCCGCGGCGACCTACGCCAAGATGCTTGAGTACATCAACGAGGATCACGCCGCCCTCTCCTGGGACCAGGCGATGGCGATGGTGATCGAGGGCAAGGCGGCCTTCAACTCGATGGGCGACTGGGCCTATGGCGAGGTCGTCGCCAAGGACGCCGTCGACAACATCGGCTGGGTGAGCCACCCGGGCACCGACGGCTCCTTCGTGCTGGTGGTGGACAGCTTCACCCTGCCGAAGGGCGCGCCGCATCCGGAGAACGCCAAGGCGTGGCTCAAGACCCTCGGCACGGTCGAGGCGCAGGCTGCCTTCAACCCGCTCAAGGGTTCGATCCCGGCCCGCACCGACGTTCCCGAGGATGGCTTCACCGACTACGGCAAGTGGTCGATGGCCGACTTCAAGAAGGCGGCGCTGGTTCCCTCCTGCGCTCACGGGCAGGCGGCTTCCCCGGCCTTCCAGCAGGCCTTCTACGATGCCAACCTGGCCTTCGTCACCGACCGCGACGTCGATGCCCTGATCAGGCTTCCATCGCCTGCGCGTCGACGAGCGCCATGATCAGGGC
>JBJTKE010000445.1:0-1394 GCA_046096285.1 Chloroflexota bacterium | reverse complement strand
GCTCCCGGCGGCGGCGGACACCCCCGCGAGCGCATGCCCAGCGACCGCCGACGCGGCCAGCATGGCGGTTCCCCCCGCGAACGCGCGGCGGCTCACCGGGGCAATCAAGCCAGCGGATCTCATGCCTGTCCCTTCTGCCCGTGCCGGGTTCCTCCGGTGGTGCGCTTCTTGCGCCGGGGCGTGCCGAACCGGGCCGCGCCACGCCGGGCCACGCCGCGCCGAATCGAACCGGGCCGGGCAGAAGGGACAGGCATGAGATCCGCTGGATTGATTGCGCCGGTGAGCCGCCGCGCGTTCGCGGGGGGAACCGCCATGCTGGCCGCGTCGGCGGTCGCTGGGCATGCGCTCGCGGGGGTGTCCGCCGCCGCCGGGAGCACGCCGGGCACGCCAACCGCCGCCGATCCGCTGCCATCCTGGAACGACGGCCCGAACCGGCGGGCGATCCTCGCGTTCGTCGCCGCCGTCACGGCCGGGGGCGCCCCGGCATTCGTGCCCGCCGAGGACCGCATCGCGGTCTTCGACAACGACGGCACCCTCTGGGCCGAGCAGCCCGTCTACACCCAGTCGTACTTCGCCATCGACGAGGTGAAGCGCCTCGCCCCCGATCACCCGGAGTGGGCGGGCACGGAGCCGTGGGACAGCTTCCTGTCCGGCGATCCCGAGCGCATCGCCACGCTCTCCCAGCACGAGGTGGCCGGGGCGCTGGCCGCCGTCTTCACCGGCATGACCGTGGAGGAGTACGAGGACCGCGTGGCCGCCTGGTTCGCCACGGCCCGCCATCCGGTGCTGGACCGTCCCTTCTCCGGCGTCATCTACCAGCCGCAGCTCGAGCTCTTCGCCTACCTCCGCGCCAATGGCTTCCGCACCTGGATCGTCACCGCTGGCGGCATCGACTTCCTCCGCCCCATCTCCGGGGCGTACTACGGCATCCCCCGCGAGCAGGTGATCGGAAGCGCCGCCGAGGTGACCTGGGAGTCGGTGGACGGCCGGCCCGCGCTGGTGCGGCAGCCGAAACTGGGCGTCAACGACGACCGGGAGGGCAAGCCGATCAACATCCACCTGTTCATCGGCAGGCGCCCGATCCTCGCCTTCGGCAACTCCGACAGCGACCAGCAGATGCTGGAATACGCCGCCGCAGGCGACGGCCCCCGCCCCAGCCTGATGCTGCTGCTGGACCACGACGACGCGGACCGCGAATTCGCCTACCGGAAGTCGAAACTCGGCAACCTCGACACCGCGCTGGCCGAGGCGCGGGAGCGGGACTGGAACGTGGTCAGCATGAAGGACGACTGGGCGACGGTGTTCCCCGCCTGATCCGCGGGCCGCGCCCTGAACCCGCTCAGGCCCGGACAGGGGTGAATCGCCGGGTTGGGCGCCCTCCCCAATCTCGGCGA
>JBJTKE010000444.1:0-1343 GCA_046096285.1 Chloroflexota bacterium | reverse complement strand
GGGCGTGGACGAGGTCGCGCCCCGGATGAGCTTCTTCTTCGCCGCCCACTCCAACCTGTTCGAGGAGGTCGCGAAGTTCCGGGCGGCGCGCCGGATGTGGGCGAGCCTGGTCCGGGAGCGCTTCCAGCCCGCGGATCCGCGCTCCGAAATGGTGCGCTTTCACACCCAGACCGGCGGCGTCACCCTGACGGCCCAGCAGCCGCTGAACCACGTGGTGCGGGTCGCCTACCAGGCGCTCGCGGCGGTGCTGGGGGGCACCCAGAGCCTGCACACCAACGGGTTCGACGAGGCCCTTTCGCTGCCCACCGAGCAGGAGGCCACGCTCGCCCTGCGAACCCAGCAGGTGCTGGCCGAGGAGACCGGCGTGGCCGACACCGCGGACCCGCTCGCCGGATCATGGTTCGTGGAGCGGCTGACCGACGAGGTGGAGGCGAAGGCCCGGGAGTGGCTGGCCCGGGTGGAGGAGCGCGGTGGCGCGGTCTCCGCGATCGAGCAGGGGTTCGTCCAGAACGCCATCGCCGACAACGCCTACGCGCGCGAACTCGGCCGCGAGCGGGGGGATGAGGTGGTGGTCGGCGTGAACCGCTACCAGGACGAAGCGGACCCGGGCGTTCCGCTCCAGCGGATCGACCTGGAGGCGACCGCCCGCCAGATTGATCTGGTGCGGGCGTGGAAGTCCCGGCAGGACGCGGCCCGGACGGGGCCCGCGCTATCGGCCGTCGGTGGCGCCGCCCGCGGCGATGGCAACCTGCTGCCGGTGATGCGGTCGGCGCTGCTGGCGGGGGCAACCCTGGGGCAGATCTGCGACGTGCTGCGGGCCGAGTTCGGGGAACAGCGCGGGGCGATGTGAGCCGTTGGCGACGGGCCGGGAGCGACGCGATTTGACGGCCGGAATGATCCTCGCCATCGCCATTACGGTCGCCGGCGGCGTCGTTTCCGGGTTGGCTGGCTTCGGCTTCGCGCTGGTGTGCGTGCCGCCGCTGCTGCTGGTGTACGAGCCTCCGGCGGTGGTCACGGCGTCGATCCTGCTGTCGATCGTAACCGGCGTGGTGGTGCTGGCGGGTGCGCTCGGGTCGGTCCGCTGGCGGATGGTCGCCGGGTTGCTGCCCGCCGCGACCGCCGGCATTTTCGTCGGTGCACGGCTGCTCACGTCGGTTCCGGCGGCGGCGGTGTCGCTCATCGCCAGCACGGCGGTGATGGTGTTCACGCTGGCCATGATGCGCGGATGGACCATGCCCGGGGCCGACACGCCCGCGGCGACCGCGGCGGCCGGCGGGGCGAGCGGGGTGCTGAACGCCCTGACCGGGATGGCGGGGCCGCCGGTGGCCATGCTGTTCGACGCC
>JBJTKE010000443.1:0-3433 GCA_046096285.1 Chloroflexota bacterium | reverse complement strand
AGGTAGACATCGCCCGGGGGGCCGCCGTTGTCGCCGGGGCCGCCCTGCCCGCTGTTGCGGACGCGGGAGCCGGTGGCGACCCCTGGCGGGATCGAGACCTCGATCGTTCGCTGCTTTCCGACCTGGCCGGAGCCGTCGCAGGTCGGGCAGATGCTGCCCCGCGCGAATCCCGCCCCGCCGCAGGTGGCGCAGATTTCCGGCATCAGGATGGATAGAGGCCGCTTGGCGCCGTGAAAGGCCTCGTCGAAGGTCACCTCGACCGGGGTTTCCAGATCCTCACCGCGCCGGGGGCGGGGGCGGGCGGACTGTCGCGACCCGCCGGCCCGGGCGTTGGAGCCGAACATGGTGCGGAAGAAGTCGGAGAAGCCTTCGCCGCCCTCCTCGCGGGAGGAATAGACGAACTCCTGGCCCCCGCCGGGCTGGCCGGTGAACCAGGACCCGAAGTCGTCCATGTCCTGGCCGCGCGGGCCGCCGCCGCTGCCGCCGCCACCGGGCCTGCCCGCAGGCTCGTCGCCGGTGAAGCCGGCGTCGCGGTAGCGCTCCCACTCCTGCCCGTAGCGGTCGTAGAGTTTGCGCTTGTCGGGGTCGGAGAGCACCTCGTGCGCTTCGTTGACCTCCTTGAACCGCTCCTCCGCGCCCTTGTCACCCGGGTTGAGGTCCGGGTGGTGCTGGCGGGCAAGCTTGCGGTAGGCGTTGCGGATCGCCTTGTCGTCCGCAGCGCGCTCGACCCCGAGCGTCTTGTAGTAGTCCTTGAACTGCACGGTGGGCATGTTGTTCCCGCGTTGCCGGGGATCTTTCGATCCCCGATCCATCGGGCCGCCGCGCGACGTGCGCGCCGGCCGGAGACAGCCGCAAGTCTACCCGTTCACGGTATCCCGGTTCGCGCCGGGCGCAGGCCCGCGCGGCGCACCGGACCCGGTCGTCACCCTGCCAGCGCCCGCCTCGCCTTGCGGACCCCGAGGAAGGCCAGCAGCCCCATCGCGAGAATGCCCAGCACCGCGAGGACCGGGACGAAAATCGCGAGCACCGAGGTCACGGTCGCCAGCATGTCCTCGCCGAGGCTGCCCAGGGGTTGGAACACCCCGGCGGTTCCGACGGTCATGACCGGCCGCGCCGTGGCCTGGGCGCCGTGGATGGCGCCAGCGGCCACGATCCCGAGGACGGCCATCAGCACGGGGCTGAGGTCCACGAAGCCGGTGGTGGCGGCCAGCATCAGGATGGCGCCCGCTGCCGGCCGGATGATGGTCTGCACCAGGTCGTTCACGTGGTCCGCGCCGGGCACCTTGTCGACGACGATCTCGATGGTGAGCAGCAGCAGCAGGACGATGATCGCCGGCGTCGAAGACAGGGCGTCGAACGGGGCGGCGAGGGAGACCTGATCGGTCAGCCGGTCCGCGAGCGCGAGCACCAGCAGGGGAATGTAGGCATTGAGTCCGGCGGGGGCCGCCAGTCCGAGACCGGTGAGGAGGGCGGTTTCCACGGATCGGCTCCGGGCGATGCGGGGCGGCCCCGGCGGTCGAAACAACGCCGGGAGTATAGCAGCGGCCCCCGCGCCCCCCGCCGGAAAGGCAGCGACCCGGCCGCAGCGGGCCGGGTCGCGGAGCCGGAAGGCCCGGAGGCTACATCGACCGGACGACGGTGACCAGACGCCCCTGCACCTCGACATTGCTGGCGGGGGAGTAGAGCGGCTTCATGGTCTCGTTGGCGGGTTGCAACCTCACCTGGTCGCCCTCGAGGTAGAACTTCTTGAGCGTGGTCTCGCGCTCGTCCCGCAGCCAGACGGCCACGGTTAAGCCGTTCTCGCAGGTGCTCTGGGCGCGGAGGACCACGATGTCGCCATCGTTGATGAGCGCGTCGATCATGGAGAGGCCCTTGACCCGCAGGGCGAACAGGTCGCGGCCGGCGTCGGGCACCATTTCGGAGCCGAGTTCGACCACATCATCGGGTTCGGCGAAATCCATGTCGGTGGGCACGGGGATCGGCGCGCCAGCGGCGATCTGGCCGACCACCGGGATGCTGACGATGTTGCGGCGCCCGCTCGCGCGGCCGACCAGTTCGATGCCGCGGGAGATCTTGCTGTTGCGCCGGATCAGGTTGCGCTGCTCGAGCACCTTGAGGTTGTAATCGACGACGCTGGTCGAGGAGATCCCGAGATCGTGCTGGATGTCGCGGATGGTCGGTGGGTACTCGTTCTCGTCGAGAAACTTCTCGATGAAGCCGAGAATCGCCTGCTGGCGGCGGGACAGGTTCTTCATGCTCGTCCTCTCGTGGCGGCGGGCGGGACCGCGGGATGCGCCGGACAGGGCCGGCAGGCCAGTCGACGCCCGCAGTATAGGGACGAACACTTGTTCGTGTCAATGCCGGAAGGAACGAATGTTCTGGCCGCCGCGCCGGGGATGCCCGGCAGTGGGCCGGCGGCGGCCCCGGCTGCGGCAGGGAACCGGCCGGGGCTACACTTTTGCGGTTGACCGGGCGTGACTGCCCGCCGCCGGCCCGCCCGCATCCTGGAGCGTCGATGAGCCTGCATGAAGCTGTCCTCGCCAAGCTCGAGTATCCCGCGGTGCTCAGGATGCTCTCCGCGCGCTGCCGCTTCTCGCTGGCGGCGGAGCGCGCCCTCGAACTCGGGCCGAGCGGCGATCCGGAACAGGTGCAGTAACTGCTCGACGTCACCGCCGAGGCCGCCGACCTCCAGACCGATTTCCCCGATGTGGCCGTCGGCGCCGCCCGGGATGTCCGCGCCCTCGCCGAGCGCGCCGTGAAGGGCGCGCGGTTGCAGCCGGCGGACCACCTGCAGGTGCTGGACCTGGTGTCCGCCTCGCGGTCGCTGCGGCGGTCATTCCTCCGGCTGCCGGAGGTGGAGACCCGCTTCCCCGAGTTGCTGCGGTTCGTCGTTCACCTTGCCGAGTTGCCGAGCCTGGAAACCGACATCAACCGGTCGATCGGGCCGCGCGGGGACGTGCTGGACACCGCGAGCGTGGCGCTGGCCTCGGTGCGGCGCGAGGTGCGGGTCGCCCAGTCGCGGCTGATGGACCGGCTCAACGTGATGGTGACCAGCGGAAAGTACGCCGCTGCCCTGCAGGACGCCATCGTCACCACCCGCGACGGCCGCTACGTCGTCCCGGTGAAGGCCGAGGCGCGGGCGTCGGTGCCCGGCGTGGTGCACGACACCTCCTCCAGCGGCCAGACGCTGTTCATCGAACCGTTCGACGTGGTCGAACTGAACAACAAGTGGCGCGAGAAGCAGATCGAGGAGCAGCACGAGATCGATCGGGTGCTGGATGGCCTCAGCGCCGCGATTGGGGCGAAGGCGGACCAGATCGTCGCGTCGGTCGAGGCGACCGCCGCCATCGACCTGGCGATGGCGAAGGCGCGGCTCGCGTTCGATCTGAAGGCGAACCGGCCTGCGCTGTGGGCTGGCGCGGTCGGGGACGCG
>JBJTKE010000442.1:0-8707 GCA_046096285.1 Chloroflexota bacterium | reverse complement strand
GGCCTGCCGCGGCCGCCCGCTCCGACATGGGTGCGCCCCCCGCGCCATCGGAGACCGCGGCCGCGGCAGGCCCCGCCGCAGCCGCAAGCCCGGCCCTGAAGTGGCTCCTGCCCGCCGTGCTGCTGGTGGCAGCCGGCATCTTCCTGCTGCCCCGCCTGCTCGGCCGCGACGCCCGGAACGACGACGCGGCGATGGTCCCGCCCCCGGCGCCGTCCATGAGCGCTCCGCCCGCCGCCGCCACCTCCGGCGCAGCCACCCGCACGCCGCGGCCCCGGGGCACGGCCGCGGCTGGCTCTGCCGCCACCGTCACCATGCCGCCCGGCGCCGCGCCAGCGAGCGAGGCCCCCGCGGGCTGCCGCGCGTTCGACAACCAGGTGTGGGCGCAGGCCGTTTTCGACCGCGACCCGGCCGGAAACCGCGCGCTCGACCCCGACGGCGACGGGTTCGCCTGCGAGGAACTGCCCTACGGCGCGGTTCCCGCTCTCTGGACCGACGCCATCCCCGCCAGCGCCGAGCAGGCCCGTCTCTCCAGCACCATCGACGGCGACACGATCGTCGTCCGCCGGAAGAACGGGGCCTCGGAGCATGTCCGCCTCGTCGGCATCGACACCCCCGAAACCGGCAAGGGCACCCGCCCCCTCGAGTGCTACGGGGCGGAGGCGAGCGACTTCACCGCCGGGTTGCTCGCCGGGGTCGACAACGGCACGGTCTGGCTCGAGATGGACCGCGAGGACCGCGACCACTACGGCCGCCTGCTGCGCTACGTCTGGTACACCCGCGACGGGCAGGTCTACATGGCCAACGCCGCCATCGTCCGCGCCGGGTACGCCGAGCGCTACCGGGACACCCCCAACCGCCGCTACTACCAGGAATTCATCGACGGCCAGAACTTCGCGAAGGCCCACGACTACGGACTCTGGAGCGCGTGCCGGTAGCGTCCCGGCCGCGCATGGGCCTCACGCCCGCACGAGTTCGTCCCGCAGGCGCGACGCGGCCCGCAGGGTCATCGCGCCGATGGTGCTCGTCGGGTTCACCGCGCCGCCGGTCGGCATCACGCTGCCGTCCATGATGTAGAGGTTCGGCACGTCCCAGCAGCGGTGCCACTCGTCCACCACCGAGTCGGCGGGGTCCGTGCCCATGCGGCAGGTGCCCAGCAGGTGAAACGCCGGGATCGGCGTCGCCCCGCGCTCCCTGGTGTGGTCGTTCGCGGTCACCTCGACCGCGCCGCACGCCCGGGCAAGGTCCTTCGCCCGCTCGATCGCGAAATCCATCATCCGGCGGTCGTTCGGGCAGAGCCGGTAGTCCACCTTGGCCGCGGGCAGACCGTCGCTGTCCCGCTGCGTGGCCGAGAGCGTGACCCGGTTCTCCGGCAGCGGCAGGTCGTCGCCGACGATGAAGATGGCGAATCCGCGGCTGAAGTGGCGGCGGAACCAGTCGTGGTGGTCCGCTCCCCAGGGGGCGACGTTCCCGGTGTGGGAGCCGTTCGCCTGGTATCCCGCCGCGTTGTGCCGCACGAACTGGAAGGTGAACCCGTTGATGAAGCCGCGCGCCGGGTCCGTCTCCGCGAACTCCTCGCAGAGGTAGACCGACGACAGGTTGCCCTGGTGGATGTCGGTCTGTTCCTCGGTCCACCCCTCGACGAGGGCGAGGGCGTGGTGCATCAGGTTCCGGCCCACCTGCCCGCTGGAGTTGGCCAGACCGTCCGGGTGCCGGTCCCCCGCCGACAGCAGCAGCAGGCGCGGCGTGCCGATCCCGTTGGCCGCCAGCACCACCGTCGCCGCGGGCTGGAACCAGCGCTGCCCGGTGGCGCGGTCGACATACGCCGCGCCGGTGGCGCGCCCGTCCGGCCCGGTTTCGATGCGGGCCACCCGCGCGTTGGTCCGCAACTCCGCCCCGGCCGCGATCGCCTTCGGCCAGACCGCCACCCCGGTGTCGTACATCGCGCCGCTGGGGCATCCGGACTGGCAGGCGCCGCAGCCGTTGCAGGCCGGGCGCCCGTCGTACGCCCGCGAGGCGATGGCCACATCCGTCGGCCAGTAGTGCCAGCCGAGGCGCTCGAACCCGCGCGCCGCGATCCTCGCCACCGGTCCCGGCGGCAGCGGCGGGCATGGCGGCGCGCTGCGCGGCGGGAAGGCGGGGTCTCCGGCCGCGCCGCTCACCCCGGCGAGGAGGTCGTGGGCGTCGAACCAGGGCTCGAGGTCCTCGTAGGTGTAGGGCCAGTCGGGCTGGTAGCCGTGCTCGGAGCCCTTGCGGAAGTCGGAGGGACGGAACCGCGGGAAGGCCGCCGTCCAGATCGAACTGCCGCCGCCGACGGCGTTCCACATCATCGTGTACTCGTCGTCCGTCTCGACCGGGTAATCGGAGGACCAGGCGCGGCGGTTGGGCGACATGTTCCAGGTCGTGGCGCGTTCCCACTCCCAACTCGGCCGGAAGTGCGGGCGGGTCTCCGGGCGCGTCCACGTTCCCTGCTCGAGGCAGACGACCGACAGCCCGCCCTGCGCCAGCGTCAACGACGCCAGCGCGCCGCCCACGCCCCCGCCGATCACCAGCACGTCCACCGGTGGCCGCGAAATCACGTCATATGCGCTCATCGTCCCAGCTCCCGGTCGAGTTGCGCGGCCAGCGGCCCGAGGTCGACGCGCCCGATCTCCCCGGTCCGCTTGTAGAAGCCGGGGCCGCCCGCCGCGGGCAGGTCGCCGCCGGGGCCGAGGTCGAACGCGGGCAGCCGGTAGCCCTCGGGCATCGGCGCGTCGTTGTAGGCGAACCCCATCCGGCGGATCGCGCGCACCACCAGCGGATGCTGGTAATAGGAGTAGTAGAGGACCGTCCGCGCCCAGCCGAAGCCCGCGGCGTCCGCGGCCTGCCAGGCGGCGACGGCGGCCCCCCGCCCGGCGGCGTCCCGCGCGAGGAAATCGCCCCCGGCCGCCGCGTCGAGGGCGGCGATGACCTCGTCCACCGCGCCCGCCCCGCCGCGCTCGCGAAGGCGTTCGGCGAGCAGGCCGTGGCTGCCCGCGGCCGAGGCGGCGGGGAAATCGCCGTCGCCGGGGATCATCACGTCCACGAAGGCGCGCAGCAGTTCGGCCTGCGCGGCGGGGTCGCGCCCCGGTTCACCCCGGACAGCCGAGGAATCGTCGTGCACGGTCGCCTCTCCTCGCGTCGAGTCCGCTCTCCCGGCAGGCTACCGCACCCGCGCCCGCCTGCGAAGGGCCCATCCCCGCGCCATCCCCGGACCGGCCGCTTCGGGCCCCCCGGCCGCGCCGCCAACGGTCATGGGTTGCGGGCCGCCCCGCCGCCGGACTTAGTGTCATCTTGACAATTACTCCGTCCGGTCATAGACTGCGCGGGTTGCCGGGATCGGCAGACCGCGCCGGGGTGCGCGGGAGCGCTCCCGATGCCAACGGAACCGGTTGCATGACAGGCGCTTCCGCGCCGCCGGGGTCCGTGGAGGCCCGTTCGGTTCATGGCCACGTCACCTACCGTGATCGATCTCCCCGGCGGCCTGCCGGGAAGCCAGGATGTCGCCCCCGTCTCGGAGTGGTTCGTCGAGCCCCAACTCGCGCCGGCCCCCTGCGTGCCCGAGGTCGGCGTCGGCGCCTACGATCTGCTCCGCCGCTACGGGGCCACCCCGATGCGCCAGGAGCGCATCCCCCGCGACTACTTCCGGATGCCCGCCGAGGAGCGCGACGAGCGCACCTGGGCCGCCCGCCGCTCCCTCGGCGACCGCCTCGTCGTCCTCGGCCACCACTACCAGCGCGACGAGGTTATCCAGTTCGCCGATTTCCGCGGCGACAGCTTCAAGCTCTCCCAGCAGGCCGCCGCGCAGGACCGCGCCGAACTCATCCTCTTCTGCGGCGTCCACTTCATGGCCGAAAGCGCCGACATCCTGACCGATCCCGCCAGGCGGGTGATCCTGCCCAACGTGGAGGCGGGGTGCTCGATGGCCGACATGGCCCGCATCGACGACGTGCAGGCCGCGTGGGACGCCCTCGCCGGCCTCGGCATCGACCACGTGGTTCCCGTCACCTACATGAACTCCGCGGCCAGCCTCAAGGCCTTCTGCGGGCGCAACGGCGGCATCGTCTGCACCAGCAGCAACGCCGCCCGCGTCTTCGACTGGTCGTTCGAGCGGGGCGAGCGCATCTTCTTCTTCCCCGACGAGCACCTCGGCCGCAACACCGCCACCCGGCGCGGCATCCCGCAGGAGGAGATGGTCCTCTGGGATCCCTTCCTCCCCCTCGGCGGCAACACCGAGGAGGCCCTCCGCCGGGCGCGGGTCATCCTCTGGAAGGGGTATTGCTCGGTGCACGCCCGCTTCAGCGTCGACCAGATCGTGGAGGCGCGCAAGAACCACCCGGGCGTCAACGTCATCGTCCACCCGGAGTGCCGCCTCGAGGTGGTGCAGGCCGCGGACGCCAACGGCAGCACCGAGTACATCATCGACACCATCACCGCCGCGCCCGACGGCACCAGTTGGGCGGTGGGAACCGAGATCAATCTCGTCAACCGCCTGAACAACGAGTTGCCCGGCAAGCACGTCTTCTGCCTCGACCCCGTGATCTGCCCCTGCAGCACGATGTACCGGGTCCACCCCGCCTACGTGCTCTGGGCGATGGAGAACCTGGCCGCGGGCAACATCGTCAACCAGGTCACCGTCGACGGCGACACCCGCCGCGAGGCCCTCGTCGCCCTCGAGCGGATGCTCTCCGTTCCCGGTCCCGCCTCCCGCCCGCTGGACTGACCGGCCGCCATCCGCTGCTCCACGAACGCGGCCCCGCGATCCCTCGCGGGGCCGTTGTTTTGCCGGGGCCCGCAGCGGAATGCTTCCCGGCCTCTCGTCCTGCTCACTGCGCCGGGGGTTCCCTGCCGGGATGCCGGGAAGCCCTGCACCTTGCGCACGTCACGGCTTTCGCCTAAAACTGTACGTACACAACGTCTCGTCTCCGCCTGCCAACCCGGAGAGCCGCACATGCAACAGCCGCGTGCCGCCTATCTCGTTTCCAGCCGCGACGGTTTGTTCCTCGTCGGGCGCGGCGGCGGTCCGGGCGCCGCCGGTGTGCGCGGCCCGCTGCTGGCCGGGCACGATGTCGCCCATGCCCGGCGCGATCCCGTCTCCGGCACGCTCTGGGCCGCCGCCCGCCGGGGCGACGCGCCGGTCATCGCCTGGAGCGACGACGACGGCGCGACCTGGGCCCGGCCCAACGGCCCGCTCCCCTGCGAGAAGGTCTGGCAGATCCACGCCGCGGCCGGTGGCGTGGTCTGGGCCGGCATCGAACCCGCCGGCCTGCTCCGCTCCGGCGACGGCGGCGCGACCTGGGACGAGGTTCCCGGCCTCGACGCCCACCCCACCCGCGACGAGTGGTACTCCGGCGGCGGCGGCATGATGCTCCACACCATCCTCACCACCCCGGAGCGCCCCGCCCGCATCGTCGCCGGCATCTCGGTGGCCGGGTGCTTCCGCAGCGAGGACGGTGGCCTCACCTGGCATCCGTCCAACACCGGAACCAGCGGCGACGGGGAGATGTGGGAACAGTTCACCGGCAACGTCTCGCGGTTTCCCGAGGTCCACCGCTGCGTGCACAAGATCGTGGGCGATCCCACGAGGCCGGACCGCTTCTTCATGCAGGGCCACGATGGAACCTACCGCTCCGACGACGGCGGCGCGTCCTGGACCGACATCTCGGCCGGGCTGCCGTCGCGCTTCGGATTCGGCATCGCCGCCGCCCCGCACGACGGCCCGGCCGGGTGCGCCGTGTGGGTGGTTCCCCAGTCAGGGGAGACGTTGCGGACCGAGGACGGCATCACCGCCTGGCGGACGCTGGACGCCGGGGCCACCTGGCAGTCCCAGCGCACCGGCCTGCCCGACGCCGGCGACTGGATGGTCCTGCGCGACGCGATGGCCGCCGATGCCGCCGGCGTCTGCTTCGGCTCGAGCGATGGCACGCTCTGGGAGAGCGCCGACGCGGGCGAGACCTGGCGCGCGCTCGCCACCGGGCTCGGCCGCATCCAGGCGGTGGAGATCGGGTAGCGGCAGAGCGGCACGAACGCGCGAGCCCCGCGCCGTGATCGGCGCGGGGCCCGGAAGGTTCCGGTGCGGGAACGTCCTCAGCTGACCCAGCCGAAGTCGTTATCGCCGCCGCTGGAGTCGCCGCCGCTGGAGTCGCCGTCGGTATCGCTATCGCCGTCGCTATCGCCGTCGCTATCGCCGTCGCCGGGCTCCGGGGAGGCGTTGTTGCCGCCGCCGGGGTTCGGCTGCGGTTGTGGCTGCGGCTGCGGAGGGGGCGGCTGCGCCACGAGGCCGCCGCCGGGCTTTCCGGGCGCGTCGTCGCCGCCGTCGTCGTTGTCGTCGTTGTCGCCGGGGCCGTCGTTTCGGCCGCGGTCGCCGTCGTCCCTGCCGCCACGGTTGTCCCGGCCGCCGTCGTCGTTGCCGCCCCGGCCGCCCTTGCCGCCGTCGTCGTTGCCGCCCCGGCCGCCCTTGCCGCCGTCCTCATCCTTGCCGGGCTTGTCGTCCTTGCCGGACTTGTCGCTGTCGTCCTTGCCGCCCCGGGACTTGCGGCGCTTCGCCTCGGCCTCGAACAGGGCGCCAAGCCCGCCCGCCGCGGCGAGCAGACCCGCCGCGGCCCGGCGCGTCAGGGAACCTGGCTGGCTGGCATCGGCGGAATCGTCCGCCGGCCGGCTTGCTGTCTCATCACTCCGTGACATGGCGTGGTCCTCCTCGTGGTGTGCCGACAGTATCGCCCGGAGCGGGGTCAACTTGCGAATCCGTAGTCGTCGTGATTGCCGCCGTGGCCGTCGCCGTTGCCGTTGCCGTGGCGGCCATCGCCGGGCCGCCCGTGCAGGCCGCCGCCGCCTCCATTGCCGTGCCCGTTGCCGTCGCCGTGACCCTGGCCGCCGCCATGTCCCCGGCCGTCGCCGCCGTGACCCTGGCCGCCGCCGTGACCCTGGCCATGCCCATGCCCATGCCCATGCCCATGTCCGCCGCCGCCGTGCTTGCGGGCGGCGACATCCGCCTCGGTCACGAGGGTGGCGACGCCAGCGACCGCAGCCGCAGCCGTGGCCGCCACCGTCGCGGCGCTTCCGCGCGTGAAGGCACCGGGCGCCCACCCGGAGAGGTGAAACGGGAGCAACGAGCGGCGGTCGTGCATGACCTGATCCCTTCCATGCGCGGCATCGGCGCGATTCGGCATCGCGTGCGCGCATCATGGGCCGTCAGCGTCGCCGGCGCATCACCGAAATCAGCCAAACATCGCGCGGAGACGATCCGGCGCGGCGCGCAGGAAGGAGAACCGCCGCAGCAGATGCTCCACCACGCCCCCCGCCTCGCGGACCATGTAGGCCCGCTCGCCGGGGCCGCCCGGCACGATGGGGCTTCCCGGCGCCGGCGACGCGAGGGCATCGAGCCCGAGGTCGCGGGCCATCAGTTTCAGCCGGAACAGGTGGAACCCGTCGCTCACCAGCAGCAGGCGGGAGAGCCCGTAGTCCCGGGCGATGCCGGAGACCGCCTGCATCGACTCCCACGAGTCGCGCCCGGCGTTCTCCAGCAGGATCGCCTGCGCGGGCACCCCCGCTTCGAGCAGGTAGGCCTGCGCCGCCTCGGCTTCCGTGTACTGGTCGCCCTGCATCCGGCCGCCGGTGACGACGATCACCGGGGCGAGGCCCTGCCAGTAGAGGCCGAGCGCGTGATCGAGCCGCGCCCGCAGCACCGGCCCGGGATACCCGTTCCACTGGGCGGTGCCGAGCACGACGATGGCGTCGGCCGGGCCTGCCTGGTCGAGCCGGGCCTGGCGGTCGATCGCGAACAGCAGCACCCCGCCAGACGCCGCCGCGGCGAGCGCGCCGAAGAGGGCGAAGGTCACCACCCACCGCCAGGTCTCGCCCCAGAAGGAGCGCCGGGCCCGGACCCCGGAGCGTGCGCCCGGCGCCGCGGGCAGGCCCGCGCCCGTGCCGGGGTCCACGCCCGCCTGCGGCGACTCCCCGCCGCCCGGCAGCGGCCCCCGGGCCGCGCCGGGCCACGGCGCGGCCGGCCCGGCCTGGGCCCCCGCCTGCGCGGCATCGTCCGGGAAGGCCCGCGGGTCGGCGGGGCGGGGGGCCACCGCCGGCGGCAGTGGGACCGTCCGGCCGTAGGGATCGAAGCGGCCGCCGCCGCGAGGCGCTGTCATGGCGCGATGATGATGCACCGGGGCCGTACGTTCAAGGTTGGCCGGGGCCCGGGCCGGGGCCGGCCGGTCGCCCGCCTCATGATCCTGGGAACACCATCGACGCATCGCTGGATGCGCGAGGTCAGCGCCGCGGTGACCGGCAATGCGTCTTCGGCAAAGCCCGGCGGCATGTTCCCGGAGCAACCTGAGGGTCGAGGCCAGCGCGACCGTCACCGGCAACACCTCCGACGGCGGGGCCGGCACCGAAGGCGGCGTCTACCCGGACAACGCGGCCAACACGCTGACGGCCGTCGCCGGGTCCATCAGCGGCAACACGCCGGACCAGTGCGCCGGGCTCGGCATTTCCTGCTGATTCGCCGATCCTGCGGTCCGTCGATCCAGGCCGGCATCCGGCAGGGCTGCCCACGCGGCGGCGGGGCCCTGCCGGATGCCGGCCTGGATCGACGGACCGCAGGATCGGCGAATCAGCAGGAAATGCCGAGCCCGGCGCACTGGTCCGGCGTGTTGCCGCTGATGGACCCGGCGACGGCCGTCAGCGTGTTGGCCGCGTT
>JBJTKE010000441.1:0-9656 GCA_046096285.1 Chloroflexota bacterium | reverse complement strand
TCCCCGAGATGCTCCGGACGATGCGCCCCCGGCCCATCGTGTTCGCCATGGCCAACCCGACCCCGGAGATCATGTACGACGAGGCCAAGGCCGCTGTGCCGGACGCCATCGTGGCCACCGGGCGCTCGGACTTCCCCAACCAGGTCAACAACTCGCTCGCCTTCCCCGGCGTCTTCCGGGGCGCGCTCGACATCAAGGCCCGCACCATCGACGACAACATGAAGATCGCCGCCGCCCGGGCCATCGCCGCCCTTGTCGATCCCGAGAAACTCTCCCCCGATTTCATCATCCCCGACAGCCTCGATCTCCGCGTCTCCCCCAAGGTCGCCGCCGCCGTCGCCGCCTCCGCCATCGAGCACGGCCTCGCCCAGCGGCCGATGGACCCCCGCGAGGTCGAGTCCCGCTGCCGCGATCTCGTCTACGAGGGCGCCGCCGCCAGCTAGCAGCAGCCGCAAGCCCCGCCGTCCGGCCCGGCAGGCCAGTCCCTATGCGGGCGGGCTGACAACCGGGTCTCCACTCCGGGCTCGCGCCGGGCGGCGGCCCGGAAATCGATGCCGCGGACCGCCCGCATGACCTGTTGTATTCGGCGGTTTTGGCGTACATTACCGGCTCTGCAGCGGATTCCCGCAGCCTCGATCGTCCGGGGGACCGGCGCTCTTGGAACTGTTGACGACGATTCCGGCCCTCGCCGCGCGGCTCCTGCTCGAAGGCGACCAGCGGTTGGCCGATCCCACCACCGGCGAGCCCGACATCAAGGCCATCCGGGAGGCCAGCATCGGTCTCGCCCCCGTTCTCCGGGAGGTCATTCCCGGCTGGCGGGAGCAGGAAATCGACGTGCCGCTGCCGGAAGGCTGGCATGCCCTCGATCCCTCCGTGATCGCCAGCGGCGATGGGTTTCTGCTGTCGGCCCGCTGCGCCAACTACACCTATCCGGGCGGCATCATCGCTCCCGGACAGACCGCCTATGTCTCCCGCACCGCCATCGCGCCGCTCGATGCCGACGGCCGTCAGTCCGGGCCGGCGTAACTCCTCGCGGACCACACCACCCCTGAACATGATCTCCACGACCTGTATCGCGGCCCCGAGGACCTCAGGCTGCTCTCCTGGAACGGTCGCCTGATGGCCCTCGGCACGTGCGGGCGCAAGGTCGGGATGAAGCGCGACCAGGTCCTCTGCTACGGGCTGTTCGATATCGACCTCGCCGCCAACGCGATCTGCTGCCCGCGCTGGCTCGCCGAGGGCCAATCCGGCCCGATGGAGAAGAACTGGATGCCGGCGGTGTCGCCCGCGGGCATCCACGTCGTCTACGCCTGCGGTCCGACCGTCACGCTCGGGCTCGACGCAACGACCGGGAGGCTGTCCATGGCCAGTTCCCGGAGCGCGCCGTTGCCGGCCTGGAGATTCCGCGGCGGATCCCAGTTGATCCCGCTCGGCGACGGGTGGATCGCCATCGTCCACGAGGCCGTCGACCACGCTCGCGGCGATCGCACCTACCTCCATCGCATCGTGCGGTTCGGACCCGATTTCTCCATCACCCACTACTCGCTGCCATTTCGCCTCCGCGGCGAAATGGTCGAGTACGTCGCCGGGCTTGCCCGCAGCCGCGACCGGTTGCTGGTCACCTACGCGGTCGGCGAGCGCGCCGCGATCGCCGCCTCCGTCCCGGAAGCGTCCCTGCTCTCGCTCCTTCTCCCGCTCGCCGAGATCGCCCCGGGCGGGCCGCAGCCCGGGCGGGTGCCCGAGGCCGACACCCTGACGGCCTCCGTCCACAGCCCGACCGGCCTGTTCGACATGGCGAATTCCCTCCACCAGGATGGCTGGCACGAGGCTGCCGTGACCGCGTTCCGGCATTGCGCCCGAGTCCTGCCGGATGACCTGACCGGCGCCCGGGCGGCGTTCCGGGCCGCGCTCATCCTCGGCAACGAACTCGGCCGGTGGGATGAGGCGGTCGACGCCTGCGCCGACGGCATGGCGCGCGTGCCCGATCTCGTCGATCTCTACTAGGCCGCGGGGTACTGCTCGTTCTGGGGCGGCAACCTCGACCATGCCGCACGCTGGGCCCGCATCGGGATGGCGCTCAACGACCTTTCCGACCGCGGCGAGATTTCGGCGCCCGGCGGCCTCGAGTACGCCGAGGCCCGCCACGGCGGACCGGCTGACATCCTGGCGCACGCCCGGCGCCGCCTGGCCGAAGCGGCCAGTGGGCCGGCGGGCGTCATTCCCGGGGCCGGCTCGGCAACGCAACGCGGACTGTGAGCCCGTTCGGCCCGTCACCGCGCCGTCCGCTGCGCCCTGTCCCGGCAAGCCCCGTCCTTTCCGGCCGACGCGGGAATCAGCCGCGGCCGGCCATGACCCCCCCTTCGCCGAGGAACCGGTCAGCCACCGCGTCTCACCCCGCACGGGACCCGTCGCCCCGCTCCCCGGGCGCGGGACCCGAAGACGGCGGCCGCCACGCGGCCATCAGCCAGCGAGCCCCTCTCGCTCGCGCAGGGAGCAGGGTTTGGGGTGAGGGCCGATGAACGGACCTGACGGCAGATTCAAGACCGTCCGGGCATGAGGAGGTTCGGGGTGAGAGAACCGGATCGGAGTTTCCGATCCGTCCGGTCGTGTGCGGGCCCGGGGTGAGGGCGCCCGCCGAAACCCGGGCCGCCCCCGGGAACCAGTCCGCGGGTGAGCGGCGAGACCCGGCCCCGCGTCACGGATGACGCGCCACGTCCGGGGCGAAGATGCGCGCCAGCACCGGGCTGGTGAACTCCGTCGCCAGCATGTCCATGTAAATCTCGTCGTGCAGCACGCCGTTCAGCAGGCGGCACTCGCGGCGCCGGCCCACCTCGCGGAACCCCACCCGGGCGTAGCAGCGCTGCCCGGCGAGGTTGTAGGAGTAGGACGACAGCGAGATGTTGTGCAGTCCGAGGACCGTGAAACCCACGTCCAGCAGCAGCCGCAATGCCTCGGTCCCATACCCCTGGCCCCGGTTCTCCGCGTCGCCGATCAGGATGCCCAGGCTCGCGGCGCGGTTGCGGTGGTCGATGTCGCGCAGGTCGCACACCCCGATGGCGTCCATCCCCTCCAGCCGATAGATCGTGAAGTGACGCTCCGCCCCGGCGATTGCCGCGTCGTACCAGCGCTCCTCGGCGTCGGTGGTCATCGGCAGCGGCAGCACGCCAAGCGTCCGCAGCACCTGCGGATCGTTGATCCACCGGGTGTAGAGCGGCACCAGGTCGCGCCGCAGCGGGCCCAGCGCGACCCGCTCGCCGCGCACGTTGAGGATCGGCTCCGGCCCGTGGGACGCCTGCGGTTCGCCGCCGCGCTGATCGTCTTCCGGCATCATCCGCCCTCCCGCTCCATCCGCACCTCGAGCAGCCGGGCGATGGCGTCCTCCTCGCGCAGGAACGCGCCGAGCGAGGCCTGCAGCCCGCCCGCCACCAGGGCGTTGACGTGCGGCGCCTGGTTCTCCATCCCGCGGCGCAGCGGGTCCGGGGTGGCGTGCAGCCGGAAGTCGGTCGCCAGCCCCACGATGCCATAGTAGCGCGCCGGGTCGACCCGGCGGCTCAGGCAATCGAAGTAGCCGGCCTCCCAGTTGGCGCCGGAATCCTCCGAAACCTGCATCAGCACCACGTTGCACGATTCCAGCGCGGCGATGTCCACGTCGTAGATCAGCCGCGCGGTCACGGTTTCGCGGGTGGTGTCCTCGTTTGGCTCGCTTTCGTTCGGGCAGAACACCCCGAAGCCGTGCCCGCGCAACCGCCGCGCCAGCCCAAGGTTCCAGGCCTTGTCGGCGGCGGTGAACATCGGCCCCGCCATGTAGACACGCATCGCGCCGCCTCCCGGCTTATCCCTGGCGCATCACGCCATCATCGTCGCCGGCGAGCGCCTCGGTGGCCGCCGCACTCGTCACGAAGCCGTCCTGCGCGCCGGGCAGGGAAGCGCCGTCGGCCTCCATTTCCTGCTCGGCCAGATGGCGCGTCTCCAGCGTTCCCGGCGCGCCGGCAATGCGCTGGTTCGGGATGTCGATGCGCTGCGTCAGGAACAGCGAGCCGAAGATGAACACCGTGCCGAACAGGAACGGGAACTGGTAGCCGAAGCGGCTCCACACCTGCGCCCCGACCAGCGGCACCACGATCGCGGTCAAGTGCGCCAGCGAGATGCCCATCGCCAGGCTCGGTGCAAGGTCCGCCGGACGGCAGATCTTCCGCAGGTAGGTGGTGGTGCCGATCGAGAACAGGAACAGGAAGTTGTAGCCGAGGTAGGTCAGGTAAAGCAGCCAGATGTTCTGCGACAGCGCGAACCCGAGAAACACCGCCAGGTGCAGCGTGTAGCCGATGGTCAGCATCCGCTTCTCGCCGTAGCGGTCCACCAGCTTGCCGATGTAGCCGCCCGCCGCCCAGTTGATCAGCGCCGCCACCGTGAGCAGCTTGGTCAGGGTCAGCACATCGACGCCGAACTCCTCGACCAGCACGAACGGCGCGAAGGCGAAGTAGATCTGCATCCGCGAGCCATCGAGGAAGCTCAGCCAGTAGTAGAGCTTGTACTCCTTGCGCCAGGTGATGCGCGGCGCGGCCTTCGCCATCGCGCGGTCGTCGGCGGAGACCGGGAAGCGGATGATGAACAGCGCGCCGAGGAACGCGCAGATGCCGGTCGCCACGAACAGCCCGCGCAGCCACGGCCCCTGCACCCCGCGCAGGTCGCCGGTCGCCTGCTGCAACGCCCAGAACAGCGCCAGCGTGCCCAGCAGGGCCACGATGGTGCCAGCGAAGCCGATCGAGCGGAACCGGCCGAGGACGCTGCCCTCCTCGCCGTGCTTCGCCAGCGAGAGTCCGAGCGCGTCCTGCAGTTGCAGCCAGGAGTGGTAGCCGATGCTCGAAACGAGGGTCGGGATGATCAGCGCCGCAAAGGAGTTGGCCGGCGCGAACAGGCAGTAGCCGATGCCGGCCACCAGCAGCGAGATCGCGGTCGCCCGCGCCAGCCCCTGCCGCAGCAGCAGCGCGGCGACGAAAATCAGCAGGAACCCCGGCACCTCGCGGATGGAGATCAGGTACCCGTTCAGGGCCCCGTCCATCCCGATTTCGTCGCGGAAGAAGTTCGGCGAGATGGTCTGCGGGATGTTGATGACGATCATGGCCAGGAAGGTCACGATCGCCAGGAGCCGGAACCCGGTCTTCAGTTGCGCTTCGGTCAGCGCCCCGGGCTGCGTTCCGCCTGCTGGTGCGTTCACGAACCGTCTCTCCCGTCATCCCCTCGCCAGCGGGAGTGTATGCCAGCGGCGGCCGGGGCGGGGCGCCCCCGGAGGAAACCGGGGGGGCGGGCCCCACCCCCCCCCGCCCTGCCCGGTTCCGGTGCGTACCGCCAGCCTACGCGGCCGGGGTCGCCGCCATTTCCTCGGTGATTTCCTCTTCCAGCTCGATGCCGGCCTCGGCGGCGCGCTCGGCGCCCGCGAGGGTCTCGAGGGTGATCAGATCCGGCTCCAGGAACAGGTCGTGCTGCTCCGGGTCCTTGTTGTCCTTGAGCTTGGCCAGCAGGATGTCCATCGCGGTGGTGGCCTGCATGCCCGGGTGCTGCTCGATGGTCGCGGCCATCGTGCCTTCCTTGATCGCGATCAGGGCCTCGGGCAGCGCGTCGAAGCCGACCACCGGCATCGACAGGCCGTTCGCGGTGGCGACCTCGATCACGCCGAAGGCCATGTCGTCGTTGGCGCAGACCACCGCGGCCGGCTCGCCGTTGGCGGCAAGCATGGCCTCGAAGACGGAGACGGCCTTGTCGCGGGCGAACTCCGCGGTCTGGCTGGCGGAGATGACGACCTTGTCCTGCCCTTCGAGCGCCTGCACGACGCCCTTGTTGCGGTCGATCGCCGGAGACGCGCCCGGCTGGCCCTGAAGCTCGTAGACGTTGCCGCCGTCCGGCAGGATCGAGATCAGGTACTCGCCCTGGATCTCGCCGCCGCGCACGTTGTCCGCGCCGACGTGGGCCAGCGTCTTGACCGACGGATCGACGTTGCGGTCAACGGTCACCACCGGCACGCCGGCGTCGATCGCGGCCTGGATCGCCGGGCCAAGCGCCGCCGCGTCGTTCGGGCTGATCACGATGCCCTTCACGCCCTGCGCGATCGCCGCCTCGATGTCCGCCGACTGCTTGGTGGAGCTCGGCTTGCCGTTCTCCTGGCCGTCGAGCTCGATCAGCTCGACATCGCCCAGTTCCTCGGCGTGCTGCTTCGCCAGGTTCATCATGTGCACGAAGAACGGGAAGTTCAGGCCCGGCACCGAGAAGGCGATCTTCATCTTCTCCTGCGCCGCAACGGACCGCGCCGCGCCCGGCGCCGCGGCGAGCGCCGCCACCGCCGCCGCCGCCTGCACCAGCCGCCGCCGGTTCATCTGGGCCTCGAGCACCTGCTGCGTCATGTCTTGTCCTCCTGCATCGAGTTTCCGGGACCATTCCCGGCAATCTGCCGAATGAAACGCGCGGCTGCCCCGCGACCGTTTCCGCCAATATGGTCGCACGCCAGCCGCCTGTTCGCACAGGGCGGCGCGCGGCGCTACCGCCGCCGCTTCTTCGCCAGCTGGTCGAGGAACACGCTCAGCACGATGATCCCGCCGATCACGATCGGCTGGAAATAGGGCGACACGTTCAGGATCACCAGCGCGTTCTTCAGCACCCCGATCAGGATCGCCCCGATCAGCGTGCCGACCACCCCGCCCTTCCCCCCGGACAGGCTGGTGCCTCCGATCACCACGGCCGCGATCGCGTCGAGTTCGAAGTTCTGCCCGGCCACCTGCTCCGCCGAGTTCAGCCGCGAGGTCAGCAGGAACGCGGTCATCCCGCAGCACAGCCCGCTGATGATGTAGACGCTCGCCGTCAGCAGGTTGGTGTTCAGCCCCGACAGCCGCGCCGCCTCCGGGTTGCCCCCCAGCGCGTAGATCCACCGCCCGTACTGCGTGTACCGCAGCACGATGAATCCGGCCAGCACGAACAGCCCGAACACCACCACCGGGATCGGAATGCCCCGGAACTCGCCGGCGCTGAACAGGAAGCCCTGCCCCCAGTGCTTGAAATCGTCCGAGAACGAACTGATCGGCTGCCCGCCGGACCACAGCAGCGTGGCCCCGCGCCACGCGCCGAGGCCGCCCAGGGTGACGATGAACGCCGGAATGCCGGCCCAGCCGATGAGCGACCCCTGGAACGCCCCGATCAGCATCCCGACCGCCAGCGCGGCGAGGAAGGCCAGCAGCACCCGAACCCCGCCGGGGTCGGTGACGCCGCCCTCCAGCAGTCCGCGCGAGCCCTTCGCGGTCGACGCCGCCACCATCCCGGCGAACGCCACCAGCGACCCGACCGACAGGTCGATCCCCGCGGTCAGGATGACGAACGTCATGCCCACCGCCAGGATGCCGGTGAAGGAAATCTGCCGCAGCACGTTGAAGATGTTGTACGACGACAGGAACCCGTCGGAGATGAACGACATCACCGTGATCAACGTCAGCAGGATGATCAGCGGCGCGAACCGCGCCGCCAGGTCGTAGGCGTCGACCCGCGCTTTCCCTGCTGGCTCCACGGCCGCGACCGGTGCGCTCAAGATTCTTCTCCCTGCCGCCTCAGGCGGCCTGCCGGGACCGGTCGAGCCCGGTCGCCAGCGCCATGATCCGTTCCTGGGTGGCCTCGGCGCGAGGCAGTTCGCCCGCGATCCGCCCCTCGCGCATGACCAGCACCCGGTCGCTCATGCCCAGGATTTCCGGCAGTTCCGACGAGATCATCAGGATCGCCACCCCCTGCCGGGCGAGTTCGTTCAGCAGGTTGTGCACTTCGGCCTTGGCCCCGATGTCGATCCCTCGCGTCGGTTCGTCCACGATCAGCACCCGCGGCTTCAGCGAGAGCCACTTCGCGATCACCACCTTCTGCTGGTTGCCGCCGGAGAGGTTCACCACCTTCTGCTCCAGCCCCGGCGTGCGGATGCGAAGCGCCTTCACGAACTCCTGCGCCCGCTCCCGCTCCTCGGCCAGCCGCACGAACCCGAACCGCACCAGGCTCGACAGCGAGGCCAGGCTGATGTTCTCCCGCACTGCCAGCCCCAGCACCAGCGCCTGCGCCTTGCGGTCCTCCGGCACCAGTCCGACGCCGCGGGCGATGGCGTCCTTCGGGGAGCGGATCGCCGCGGACTCGCCGCCGATGACGACCTCCCCGGCGTCGAAGCCGTCCGCCCCGAAGATCGCGCGGGCCACCTCCGTCCGCCCCGACCCGACCAGCCCGGCCAGGCCCACGATTTCCCCGGCGCGCACTCCGAATGAGATGTCGCGCAGGTTGATGGCCGAGGGGTCATAGCGGCTCGCCGCGCGGCTCAGCCCCCGCACCTCGAGCGCGAACGGCGCGTTCTCGGCGTAGACGGCGGCGTCCTTCTGGAACAGGTCGCCGAGGTCGCGCCCGACCATCATCTGGACGATCTTCTCGGCCGGGGCCTCGGCGATCGGCAACGTGCCGGCGTTCCGGCCGTCCCGCAGCACGGTCACCCGGTCGGCGACCTCGGCCACCTCGTCGAGCCGATGGGTGATGAAGATGACCCCCATGCCGCGTTCCTTGAGGCCGCGCACGATGCGGATCAGCGCCTCCACCTCGCGGTCGGTCAGCGCGCTGGTCGGTTCGTCCATGATCACAATCCGCGCGTTGAACGAGAGCGCTTTGGCGATCTCCACCATCTGCTGCTCGGCCACCGAGAGATCGCGCACCGTCTCGTGCGGCTGCAACGCCACCCCGAGTTGCCGCAACAGGGCGCTCGCCTGCCGCGTCATGTCCGCCCCGCGCACGAATCCCGCCCGCGCCGGCTCCCGGCCGACGAAGATGTTCTCCGCCACCGTCAGATTCGGCATCAGGTTGAATTCCTGGTAGATGATGGAGATGCCCAGGTCCTGCGCCTGGCGGGGGCTGTGCAGGCTCACCTCGTCGCCGCCGAGCTGGATCGAGCCGGCGTCCGGCGCGTACACCCCGGACAGGATCTTCATCAGCGTGCTCTTGCCCGCGCCGTTCTCGCCGACGAGCGCCAGGCACTCGCCGGGGAACACCTCGAGGCTGACATCCTCGAGCGCCTTCACGCCGGGGAAACTCTTGCTGATGCCCTCCATCCGGAGCAGCGGCGCGGCGGCCGGGCTGGAGGCGGGAGGAGCGGCCTGGTCGGTCATCGGGTCCTCGTTCGGGTCATCGCCCGCGGCGGTTGTGCCTGCATTATCCACGCCTGGGCGGGAATGCGCCGAACAGGCGCGAAACAGCCCGCCAGCGTGCCTGGCGGGCCGTTCCGGCGTGATCGATTGACGGGCGTCCGGTCAGGCGGCCTTGACCGCCGCCACCAGCTTGGTGACGGACTCCTTGGCGTCGCCGAAGAGCATGCTGGTGTTGTCCTTGTGGAACAGCTCGTTCTCGATGCCGGCGAAGCCGGTCTGCATCGAGCGCTTGAGCACGATCACTTGCTGCGCCTGGTCCACGTTCAGGATCGGCATCCCGTAGATGGGGCTGCCCGGGTTGGTGCGGGCCGCCGGGTTGGTGACGTCGTTCGCGCCGATCACCAGCGCGACGCTGGCGTTCTGGAACTCGCCGTTGATGGCGTCCATCTCGTACAGCTGGTCGTAGGGCACGTTCGCCTCGGCCAGCAGCACGTTCATGTGGCCCGGCATCCGCCC
>JBJTKE010000440.1:0-8086 GCA_046096285.1 Chloroflexota bacterium | reverse complement strand
CGTTGCGGGCCGGGTGGAGGTGGCGCTGCCGGCGGCGGCGGCGGCGCCCGGGGCGCGGGAGGCGCTTGCCCCGCGGGCCGGGAGGCGGCCGGTCGCCGCCCCATGCGTGCCCGCCTGCGGCGGCGCGCCGCTGGAGGTGCTGGACCTGCCCGCCCGCCCCTCGGACCCCGGCCCGGAGCGGGCCAGCGCCTCCCGGCGGCGCCCCCGCCGGGACGCCGTGCCCGGCTACGACGAGCACCTCGACCTGCTGGAGGACGCCGCGAGCCTGCCGGGCGTCGCGCTCTGGCGGGCGGGCGGCAGCGTGCAGGGCCGGGCGCTCTGGGCGCTGGAGTCCACGCTGCCTGGCGGCGGGACGCTGCGGTCGCACGCCAAGCAGACGGCGTGGAAGCCGACCCTGCTGATCAACGCCCGCCACCACGGCAACGAGCCCTCCAGCACCATTTCCGCGGTGGAAACGGTGCGTCGCCACGCCGCCGACCCTGCCTGGGCCGCGCTGCGGCGCCGGGTCAACCTCGTCGCCCTGCCGTTCGAGAACGTCGACGGCGGCGAGCTTTCCTGGCGGATGCACCGCGACCACCCACGCTGGATGCTCCACGCCGGCCGGTACAACGCGCTCGGGCTGGAGTTCCGCTCCGCCTACGGGGACCCCGACCACCCCTCCCGCGAGTCCCGGGCGCTGCCCGCCCTCTGGCGGCGCTGGCTGCCCGACATCGTGGTCGACGACCACGGCTTCCCCTCCCACGAGTGGGTGCAGCCCTTCTCCGGCTACATTCCCAAGTGGCCCGCCTACTGGATTCCCCGCGGTCTCGTCTACGTCTACCTCGGCTGGGTCGACGACCCGCGCTACCCGGACCACGGGCCGCTCAAGGAGCGGGTGCGCGCCCTGATGGAGGAGGAGACCGGCGCCCATCCCGATATCGTCGCGATGAACCAGCGCTGGGCCGAGCGCTACCGCACCTACGCCCAGCGCTGGATGCCCGAGACCTTCCCCTTCGAGCCCTACCGCTCGCTGCTCGTCTACGACACCCCCGCCGCGCCCGACCCCGGCGGCAGCTGGACCACCTGGGGCTCGGATTTCGGCACGCTGCACCCGGAGATCACCTCGCTCTCGTTCGTCACCGAGGTGGCGGACGAGACGGCGCAAGGGGCGTACATGGACGCCTGCGTGCGCGCCCACGAGGCGATCGACCTCGCCTGCCTGCGCGCGCTCGCCGAAGCCGATCACCGGCTCGAGCGGCGCGCGGAGCGCACGGTGGATGGCATCCGGCTGGTGATCACGCGGCGGCGGCCGGTGGTGGCCGCCACCGGGGCCGCCGGGGCGGCCGGGGCTTCCCGGGCCGATGGCGGCCGCTGACGCCCCGGCGCGGCCGGATCGCCGGGCCGCACGGGACCGGCGCAAGCAAGGGAGCAGCCAGCGATGAACGAGGACCGGCCGCGGGTGCGGCGCATCAACCCCGAAACCCTGCCGCGGCCCGCCGGCTACGCGCAGGTGGTGGAGGTCGCCGGCGGGCGCACGGTGCTGGTCTCCGGCCAGATTCCGCTGGATGCCGCCGGGGCGCTGGTCGGCCGGGGCGACCCTGCCGCGCAGGTGCGGCAGGCGTTCGCCAATGTGGGGCGGGCCCTCGAGGCGGCGGGCGCCGGGTTCGGCGATGTCGTGAAAGTGCAGGTCTTCCTGACCGACATGGCCCACCTCGCCGTGCTGCGCCAGGTGCGGGCGGAGTTCATCGACCCGGAGCGGCCGCCCGCGATGACCACCGTGCAGGTGGCGGGCCTGGTCGACCCGGAGATGATCGTCGAGGTGGACGCCGTGGCCGTCGTCCCCGGGCCGCACGCCGCGCCCGCATAATGCCGCGGCACACCCGCGCCGCCCGTTGCCGCGCGGAGACGCCGACGAGCGAGGAGCACCGGCAATGGCGGGACTGGCCTGGAGCGCGGCGGAGGCCGCCCGGCTGGCGGCGATCCGGGATGACCTGGCGCTGGTGAGCACGGCCACGGCGACGCAACTGCTGATCGACCGGGGCTGGCGCAACAGTTACCTGCGCGGCCTGCTGCCGCTGGAGCCGATGGGCCGCGGGGCGCGCCTCGTCGGCCGGGCGCGGACCTGCCGCTACCTGATGCGGCGCGGTCCCGAGGGGCCGCACGACCCCGCGGCCCGCCGGGTCTCCCCGGAGATCGTGCTGATCGAGTCGCTGGAGCCCGGCGACATCGTCTGCATCGACGCCCTCGGGCTGCCCACCGCCGGGATCATCGGCGACATCCTCACCGCCCGCATCATGAGCCGCGGCGCGGCGGCCGCGATCGTCCACGGCGCCGTGCGGGACGCGCCGTTCATCCGCGAGGTCGGGCTGCCGGTCTTCTGCGCCGGGGTGCATCCCGCCCACAGCGGGCGCGACCTGATCGCCACCGCCCACGACGAACCGGTCGACATGGCGGGCGCGCAGGTGATCCCCGGCGACGTCATCCTGGCCGACGACGAGGGCGCGGTGGCGATGCCGCTGGACCTGGCCGAGGAGATCGCCGCCCTCGGGCCGGAAAAGGAGCGGCTGGAGATCTGGATTCGGTCGCGCATCCTCGGCGGCGGTTCCGTGCACGACTACTACCCGCCGACCCCGGAGAAGCGCGCCGAGTACGAGCGGGAAACCGCCGGCGAGGGGAGGGGCGGAGCGTGAAGATCACCGACGTGCGCACGGCCGAGATCCGCGGCCACGGCTACTCGACCTACGTCCGCATCTTCACCGACGAGGGGCTGATCGGGAACGGGGAGTGCATCCACGGCGGCGAGGGCTGCCCGGCGATGGTCGAGGCCCTCGCGCGGGAGATCATCGGCGAGAGCCCGCTCGACGTGGACATGCTGTTCGAGAAGATGCGCCGCGGCCGCCTGTTCGACGGGGCGATGGCCGGCGCCACCGTGACCGCCATGACCGGCATCGAGATCGCCCTCTGGGATCTCGCCGGCAAGGCGCTCGGCGTGCCGGTTTACCAGTTGCTGGGCGGAAAGTTCCGGGACCGCGTGCGGCTGTACTGCGACAGCCACGCGGGCAAGGATTTCTCGCCGCAGGCCTACGCGGAGCGGGCGCGGGAGGTGGTCGCGCTCGGCTTCGACGCCATCAAGTTCGACGTGGACGAGACCCGCGCCGGGTTCCGCAACGACCGCTGGAACTGGCACGCCTCCAACGCCGAGATCGACTGGATGGTGGAGCGGGTGGCGGCGGTGCGGGAGGCGGTCGGGCCGAACGTCGATCTCGCGATCGACATGCACGGCCGCTACGACATCGCCAGCGGCATCGCGGTGGCCCGGGCGCTCGCGCCGTTCCGCCTGCTCTGGCTCGAGGAGCCGGTTCCCCCGGAGAACGTCGCCGCCCTGCGCGAGGTGAAGCGGGTGTCGCCGGTCCCCATCTGCTCCGGCGAGAACCTCTACCTGCGCTGGGGCTTCCGCGATCTGCTGGAGCAGCAGGCGGTCGACTACATCATGCCGGACATCCCGAAATGCGGCGGGCTGTCGGAGTGCCGCAAGATCGCCAACATGGCCGAGGTCTACTACGTGCCGCTGGCCCCGCACAACGTCTGCGGCCCGCTGGGCACGATGGCCTCGGCGCACGTCTGCGCGACCATCCCCAATTTCCTCGTCATGGAGTGGCACTGGGTCGATTACGAGGGCTGGGACGACCTCACCATCCAGGACCAGCCGGTCATCCAGGATGGCCACGTCGTGCTGACCGGCAAGCCCGGCATCGGGCTCGAGGTCAACGACGCCTTCGCCCGGACGATGGTCCGCCCGGGCGCCCGCTACTTCGGCGAGGAGCCGTAGCGCGGGCGGCGGCCGGGATACGCGGGCGCCGCCCGGGGAGCAGGAGATGAGCGATCGCGACATGCTGCCGCGGATCAGCCGCCGCCCGGAACTGACCGGCTACGGCGACCCCGGCTTCAGCCAGTTCATGCGCCGCGCCTTCGCGAAGGGCATGGGCTACACCGACGCCGACCTGCAGCGCCCGGTGGTCGGCATCTGCAACTCCTGGAGCGAACTGAACCACTGCAACCGCTGCCTGCGGGAGGTCGCCGATGCGGTCAAGCGCGGCGTCTGGGCGGCGGGCGGCTGGCCGCTCGAGTTCCCGACCATCTCCCTCGGCGAGATCTTCCTCAGCCCCACCGCCATGCTCTTCCGCAACCTGATGGCGATGGACGCCGAGGAAATGGCGCGGGCGCAGCCGGTCGACGCCGTCGTCTTTCTCGCGAACTGCGACAAGACCACCCCGGCCTACCTGATGGCCGCCGCCAGCGCCGACCTCCCGGCGATGGTCGTGACCGGCGGCCCGATGCTCAACGGCCGCTGGCGCGGGCAGGACCTCGGCGCATGCACCGACTGCCGCCGCTACTGGACCGAGTACCGGGCCGGCCGCATCTCCGGCGACGACCTCGGGGAACTCGAGCAGGCGCTCTTCCGCTCGGCCGGGCACTGCATGGTGATGGGCACCGCCTCCACCATGGCCGCCATCACCGAGGCGCTCGGCATGACCCTGCCCGGCGGCGCCGCGATCCCGGCGGCGGATTCCGGGCGGCTCCGCTTCGCCGAGGAGGCCGGGCGGCGGGCGGTCGCGCTGGCCGGGGAGGACCTGCGGCCCTCCCGGATCATGACCGCCGGCGCGCTCGACAACGCGATCCGGGTGCTGATGGCCATCGGCGGCTCCACCAACGCCGTGGTGCATGTGCTGGCGATCGCCGGGCGGCTCGGCATCGACCTGCCGCTGGAGCGCTTCGACGAGATCAGCCGCGGGACGCCGCTGGTCGCCTCCATGCGCCCCGCCGGGGCCTACCAGATGCAGGAACTCTTCGAGGCGGGCGGCATCCCGGCGGTGATGCGCGAACTGCTGCCGCTGCTGGACGGGGAGGCGATGACCGTCACCGGCCGCACCGTCGCGGAGAACCTCGCCGGGACGCCGCGCTCCGGTCGCCCGGAGGTGGTGGCGACGCTGTCCGAGCCGTTCGCCCCGGAGGGCGGGCTGGCCATCCTGCGCGGCAATCTCGCGCCGCGCGGGGCCGTCATCAAGCACGCGGCGGCGACCCCGGAGTTGCTGCGGCACCGTGGCCGCGCGGTCGTCTTCACCTCGCTGGAGGACATGACCCGGCGGGTGAACGACCCGGACCTCGACGTGCGGCCGGAAGACGTGCTGGTGCTGCAGGGGGCCGGGCCGGTCGGCGGGCCGGGGATGCCCGAGGCGGGGATGATCCCGATCCCGCGGAAGTTGCTTGAGCAGGGGGTGCGCGACATGGTGCGCGTCTCCGACGCCCGCATGTCCGGCACGGCCTACGGGACGGTGGTGCTGCACGTCGCGCCGGAGGCGGCGGCGGGCGGCCCGCTGGCGGCGGCGCGCGACGGCGACCTGATCGACCTCGATGTCGCCGCCCGCCGCATCGACCTGCTGGTGGACGAGGCGGAGATCGCGCGGCGGCTGGCCGCGTGGACGCCCCCCGCCGCCGATCCCCTCGAACGGCGGGGCTGGCGCTGGCTGAACGCCCGCCACGTCCTCCAGGCCGACCAGGGCTGCGATCTCGACTTCCTGCGGGCGGACTGGAACGGCTGAACCCCGCCGCCGGGAGGCATCGCGCGGCGCGGCGCAACGGGAGCGGCGGCGGGAACTCCCGCCGCCGCTCCTGCCCATGCGAGCGCCCGACTCTCGCGGCGCTAGCAGTCGGCCACGCCGCTGCTGTCGCACTGGTCCGGCTTGTTGCCGGTGACCTTCGCGGACGAGGCGACCTTCAGACTGATCGTCCGGTCTGACCACTCGGGCTCCTGGCCACTCAGGAAGACGCCGCCGCCGGCGCCGGTCGCCTCGTTGTTCCTGATCGAGGACGTGCCCTTGAGCGTCACGTCGCTGCTCGAGTGCAGGCCGCCGCCCGAGCCTTCGGCGCTGTTGTCGTAAATGGAAGCCTGGTCGGCGAGTACGACCTGGCCGTTGTCCCCGATGGAAGCGCCGCCGCCGTCGCCGTCCTCGGTGGTCCGGTTGCCGTGAATCTTCGCGTTGCCCTTCATCGAGAGGATGACGTCCTCGCCCGCGAAGTACGACGTGTTCGACATGTTCTGCAGGTAAAGACCGCCGCCATTGCGCGGGGCAATGTTGTCCCGGACCGTTGCGTCGCCGGACATGATCACCCGGCTGTCCGAACACCCGAGGTCCATGATGCCGCCGCCGGACCAGCCGGAGACATTCTCGGCGACGGATGTCTGGCCCGACATGTCGATTTCGCCGTAGCTGTCGAGCGCGATGCCGCCGCCGTCGTCGCCCGAGCGGTTGCCGTGAACGCTGGACGTCCCGGCCATCCGCACCGAGCTGTACCCGGAAACGGCGATGGCGCCGCCGTCGTCGGATGCCCAGTTGCCGCCGACGAGTGCCTGGTCCGAGAGCGTGACGATCACGGACCTGGCGGTCCAGATGCCGCCGCCGTCCTCGCCGGCGCTCCCGGCGGTGACGGCCGCCTGACCCTTCAGGTCGATGCCGCCTTCGACGCAGCCGAACCAGATCGCGCCGCCGTTCCAGTTGGCCGAGCAGAAGCCGACCTGCGCCTTGCCGGCGATGGTCAGCGTGCACGCGCCCGCGGTGCCGTCGAGACTGGTCTCGTAGCCGTCCTCATCCTCGAACGAGCTGAAATCGCCGCTGCCGAGTTCGATGCAGCCGCCGACGTTCTCTGAGAAGCCGTAGCGCACGTCGGTGATGCCGTCGAGGGTCAGGTCGTACCAGCCGGAGATGCCGCCGCCGAAGCCGTCGAAATCCCCCGCCTGGACCACGATGTCAGTGATGGTCAGCGCCACCCGCGTCTCGTTGTTCGCGCGGGAGATGTTGCGTGCGCCCTCGGTCGCGGTGATCAGGGTCACCGACGCGCCGTTGCAGGCCCGGAGGGTGAGATCCTTCTCGACGATCAGGTCCTCGACGTAGTCGCCCTCGTCGATGAGGATGGTCGACCCGGCGGCCTTCCCGTCGATCGCCGCCTGGACGGTCGCGTAGGTGCAGGTCGGGCAGACGTCGCAGACTTCGGCCACGGTCGAGCAGACGTCATTGACGCAGAGCTGGGAGACGCAGTCGGCGGCGCGGTCGCAGGCGCCCCCGTTGGCGCGCAGGCAGTAGGTGCCCGCCGGGTCGCTGCTTCCATAGGCGACGCAGGTGGCGTCGGAACTGGCGCAGGTGTCGCCGCCGGCGCAGGCCTCGCCGGTGGGAATCAGGCCCTTGCCGCAAACGCCGCCGGAGCACACCTGGCCCGCGCACTGCTTCGCGCCGGTGCAGGCGCCGCCGGCCGGCAGCAGGCAGTAGGAGCCGCGCGGCTGGTTGCTGGTGTAGGTGGTGCACTCCGCCTGCGCGGAGGCGCAGGTGTCGACCGGGGTGCAAGCGGAGCCGGTCGGGACCTTGCCCGCGGGCTTTGGCGGGGTTGGTGAGGGCTTGCTGAAGGAGCAGCGGCCTTTGTTGCAGGTGAGGACGTTGCAGCAGTTGGCGTCGGAGGTGCAGGGCTTGTTGCGCTTCATGCAGCGGCAGCGGCCCCGCTTGTCAGCGTTCTTCTTGCCGAGCCCGAGATTGCAGATGCCGGTGCAGCAGTCGGCGTCGCTGGTGCAGATGTTGTCCTTGCGCTTGCCGTTGCCGCAGGGACCCTGGATGACGGGTCGGCCTTTCCCGGCGGGCCGCTTGCTGCCGCTGTCCTTGCCGGGGTTCCCGCCGCGCTTCGGCGCGGCCCCGGCGTGCCGCACGTTCCCCGCCGCCGCGCCTGCGCCGAGGCCAAGAGCGGCGAGGCCGCCAATCAGCGCCCGCAGCCCGGCGCGGCGGGATGTCGCGCCCGCGAGACCACGGGCGATGCGGTCGAATGATTCCCGGTCCATCGGATGAACCCCCTGTCACGGGCCAACGCTCCCCTGCCACGCACGCTCGCATTGGCAGGAATGGAACATCCTGCCGGAACGCGGCCCGTCCGGACCACGAAGGTTTGTCACCGAAATGGAGAGGCCAGGACCGCCGGCAAACAGGGGAGCGCGGGCGCGGGCTTTTAGGGCCGCCCGGGCCGCCGGGGGCGGGTGGAGGCGCCCGGGCGGGGCACCCCCAGGGCACCC
>JBJTKE010000439.1:0-1859 GCA_046096285.1 Chloroflexota bacterium | reverse complement strand
CGAGGGATGGGTGTCCGCGTCCGGGTAGTGATCCCGGTGGAAAATCGGCTACTCTGTTGGCGGGACGCGGCGGCTCGGGGGGCGCCGCGCAGAGGAGACCTGGAGGCGACCAATGGATGCGACGAACGGCCGCGCCTCGACCATCACGGTCAAGGAACGGATGCAGTGGGTGTTTTACGGACTGCTCGCCGGCCTGCTGATCGGGTTGGTGCTTGGCTGGGTGTACAGCGGCATCATCGGCACCGCGGTCAAGATGGTGATCGTGGCTGCCCTGCTGATCCCGGTCTGGTTTGCGTGGAAGTTCTGGCGGTCGACGAAGGAAGACGAAGCCGCCGCGCAGGCGGCTCGCCAGGCAGCCTACGAGGCGGTCGACGCCATCGAGGCCCAGGGCAAACTGGTGCATGAGGACGAGGCCGTCGCCGAAGTCCGGGAGCGATGAGTTCGGGTGATCCCGGGCTGATCGCCGCGCTTGCGGCGGTGACGTTCGTTCTCGGGCTGGTGATCGGCTTTGTGGGGGCGGGGGGAGCGGGGGCGGTGATGGCCCTGCTCACGAGCGCCTTCGGGCTGCCCATCCATGCCGCGATCGGCACCGCGCTGGGGATCATGTTCCTGACGACGGTCTCCGGGGCCATCTCGCACTTCCGGGAGGGCAACGTGGCGCCCCGGATCGGGCTGGCCACCGGATTGGCTGGGGCGCTGGGCGCCGTGGCCGGCGCGGGGCTGAGCCAGGGCATGCCCGAGCGTCCCCTGCAGGTGGCATCCGGGCTCGGCCTGTGGGCGCTGGCCGGGCTTCTCTACGCGAGGACCCGGCTGGCGGCGAACCCCCGGCGCAGGGACGTCTGGGCCGGCGAACCCGCGCGCCCCGCCCGCGAGTGGGGCACCGCAGTCGGCCTCGGCGTGAGCGGCGGCGCGGCGGCCGCCTTTCTCGGCGTCGGCATGGCTCCGTTCCTCCAACTCGGGTACCTGTCCTGGCTGGGGTTGCCGCTGCGGCAGACGGTGGGCACCACGATGTTCACGCTGGTCTTCATCAGCGCGACCGGGTCGCTCGCGCTGTGGCGCGCCGGCGACGTGTCGGCGCCGCACCTGATCGTTGGCACCATCGGGCTGGCCTCGGGGGCGTTCATCGGCGCGCGATTCACCCGGCGGGCGCCGAAGGACCTGCTGCGCTGGGCCGTGCTGCTGGTGCCGGTGCTGGCCGGGGCGTTGCTGCTGTTCACCTGAGGCCGTCGCAACCGCCGGGAGGGCGGCGTTCCGCCAGCGGTGCTCCGGTGCAACCGGGCGGCCGCATCGCGCCAGGATGGGCCTGCCGGGGAACCCGGCGGCACGACGCCGGAGCCATGCGCCGCGTCTGCGACCCGGTCCCGGCCCCGGGCGGCAGGCGTGCGGCAAGCCCCCGGGCTGTTCGGGCTGGCTGCGTGAACGCGGAGCGGGCGCTCAGCGGTCCCAGTCGAGCGACGGCAGGTGGATCAGGACAAGACCGAACAGGGCCAGCACCGAATTGCGGAAGGCGGGATCGAGGCCATTCTAGGCGGTCGACCGCCACATCTGGAACCACTCGCCGCCGATGGTGATGAAGCCTCCCATGAAGAGGATCACGATCATCAGGAATCCGACAGTGGAGAGGCGGCGGACGCCGGTAAAGTCGCCGGAGCGAAGAGCGCCGAACCAGCGCACGGTGGCGACCACGAGGACGACCGCGGCCACAGATTCCCAGGCGATGAGAAGAACATAGGCGACCGTGTACACGAGCGGGCTGCCGATGGCGCGCCAGGTCACGTCGGGATCGAGGCCTTCGCCGGGCTGACCGCCAAAATTGGTGGTGTCCATCGAGAGCACATGCTTCACGAACTCGAAGTTGG
>JBJTKE010000438.1:0-4307 GCA_046096285.1 Chloroflexota bacterium | reverse complement strand
GTCCCCGACCCCCCTCCGTCGACCTCCCGGGACCCACGACCATGACGCCACCGACCTTCTCATGCCGCCGCTCCCACCTCCCCGGCTGGCGGTTCCTGCCGGTCTACGGCCAGTACGTCGATCTCCTCGGCACAGCCCGGTACCGCCAGCGCGTCTCCTGACCGGCAACGTCTCCGATCCAGCCAGGGCTCCCGGCGCCCCGGCTGGCGGTCGGACCGTCAACGCCCGTCACGCCTGCCGCCCGATGGACCATCGCGTCCGAACCTCCGGCGAGCCGGCGCGCCTGTTGCCATTCCAGGGAGATGCCCATGACCGCCACCGTGCCGAAAACCGCCCGGGCCCACGCCGCGCCAGATCAGGCAGACGCCGAGCAGGCCGCGCGAAATCACGTCTGGTTCCACTACTCCTCATGGAGGGACGTCGCCCGGGACGCCGATTCCCGGGTGTTCGTGAAGGGCGAAGGGTCCACCCTCTGGGATGCCCGCGGCAACGCCTACCTCGACGTCATTTCCGGGCTGTGGCTGGTCAACGCCGGCCACGGCCGGCGGGAGATTGCCGACGCCATGGCCGCCCAGGCCTCCCAACTCGCCTACGCGGCCATCACCGGGTTCACGACCGCTCCCGCCGCCCTGCTCGCCGAGCGCCTGGCCGCGCTCACCCCCGGCGACCTGAACCGCTTCTTCTTCTGCTCCGGCGGCTCGGAGGCGGTGGAGACCGCCCTCAAGATCGCCCGCCAGGTGCAGGCCATGCGCGGCTTCTCCCGCCGGTACAAGTTCATCGCCCGCCGCGGCTCGTCTCACGGCATGACCTACGGGGCGATGAGTCTCACCGCGATGCGCAACGAGGCCTGGTTCGGTCCGTTCCTCTATGGGGTCTCACATGTTCCCCATCCCAACAGCTACCGGTCCGACTTCGGCCTGACCGGCACGGCCGCGGATATCGCCGCGGCGCGGGCGGTCGAGCAGGAGATCCTCTACCAGGGGCCGGAAACCGTCGCCGCGGTCATCGCCGAGCCGATTTCCAGCGCCGCCGGCCTGCATGTGCCGACCCCCGTCTACTGGCGGATGCTCCGCGACATCTGCGACCGCCACGGCGTGCTGCTGATCGCCGACGAGGTGATCAACGGCTTCGGCCGCACCGGCGCCTTCTTCGCCATCGAGCACTACGGCATCGTGCCCGACATCATGACCATCGCCAAGGGGCTTTCCTCCGGGTACGCCCCGATCGCCGCGGCGGTCGTCCGGGACGATCTCTACGAGATCTTCAAGGACCAGGACGACTCCCCGCTCGGCCATCTGCTGACCTTCGGCGGCCACCCCGTCTCCGCGGCCGCCGCACTCGCCAACCTCGACATCTTCGAGCGCGAACGCCTGGTGGTCCAGAGCCGGGAGAAGGGCGCCTACCTGCGCGGGCTCCTGCAGGACCTGCGCGATCACCCCTCGGTGGGCGACGTCCGCGGCTGCGGGCTCTTCGCCGCCCTCGATCTCGTCAGCGACCGCCGCACGAAGAAGCCGCTCGCCCGGGTGCCCGGATTCTCCGACCGGCTCTCCGCCGAACTGCGCGCCCGCGGTCTGCTGACCCGCGTCTGGGACGTGCTGCACGTCGCGCCGCCGCTGACCACCTCCTTCGACGAACTCGACCGCATTGTGGCCGGCATCGACGAGGCCCTGACCGTCGTCGAGAACGTCTTCGCGGCCGACATCGCCGCCTGACGCGCCGCCTCCACCACCTGAACCCCATCCGGCGCGGGCAGCCTCCCGCGCGAAAGGAGCACGTTCCCATGACCGCTCATCATTCCCGGATCGCCGGCCTCGAACGCGCCATTGCCGATGGCCGCATCGACCGCCGGACGGTCATCGCCCGCGGCCTCGGCCTCGGCCTGTCGACCTCCCTCATCCTGGACCTGGCCAGCCGCGCGCCGCATGCCGCCGCCGCTCCAGGCGCCGGCGGGCGCCCGGCCCCGTTCGCCCTGCAGGCCGGCGAGCCGCGCAGGTTCACCTTCGTCCGCGACGATTCCATCCCCGACCTCGACCCCTACTGGGACTACAACGAGGGCGCCGGCGGCATCAACCTCGCCGCCTACGAGAACCTCATCCAGTACCGGGACAGCACCACCGACGAGTACGTCGGCGTGCTGGCCCGGGAGTGGAGCGTCAGCGAGGACGGCGCCAGCTACACCTTCGCGCTCCACCCGGATGTCCGCTTCCACAGCGGCGACCCGCTGACCGCGCAGACGGTGAAGGACGCATACGCCCGCGTGCTCGGCATCGGCCGCAGCATTTCCGGCGTGCTCTCGCGCTTCGTGCAGGACCCGGAGCAAATCGTCGTGGTCGATGACGCCACGGTCCGTTTCGACCTTGGCCGCCCGCAGCCGCTCTTCCTGCCCGCGCTGGCATCCGCGTTCGGCACCTGGATCGTCAACCCGCGCCACGTCGCGGAGCACCGCACCGACGAGGATCCCTGGGCCCACGAGTGGTACCGCGAAAACATCGACGGCTCGGGGCCGTGGAGACTGCGCGAGTTCTCGCTGGACGAGGTCATCATCCTCGAACGCAATCCCGACTACCGCGAGCCCTGGGACGACGGCCAGTTCGAGGAGGTCGTGCTTCGCTTCGTGCCCGAGGTAACCGTCCGCCAGCAACTCATCGAGCAGGGGGAAATCGACGCGACCACCAACAACCTCACCCCGGAGATGCTCGACGGGCTGTCGCGGAACCCCGGGCTCGACGTGTTCACGTATGAGTCCACGCTTGCCTCATGGGTGTCGATGAACGCCGTGCGGCTGAGCAAGGAGGCCCGCATCGGCTTCTCCTGGGCCTTTCCCTACGATGATGTCGTCGACGGCGCCTACAAGGGCCTGCTCAAGCGCTCCGGCCCGGTGCCGACCACGCTGCGCGGCTACGACCCCGGCGAATTCCTTTACCAGACCGACCTCGGCCGGGCGAAGGAGGCGCTCGCGCAGGCCGGACACGCCGAGGGCGAGACCTTCGAGTACGTGATCGAGGCCGGCAATCCGATCGAGGAGGTCGTCGCGCTGCTCTTCCAGGCCAATCTGCAGGCCATCGGCTACAACCTGGACGTCGCCACGCTCGATTCCCCGACCTTCGTCTCCGTCCGCTACAGCGACGCGCCCGGCGAGGAGATCCCCCACTTCCTCGGCGGAACCGGCTGGTGGCCCGACTACAACGACCCCTGGAACCAGCTCTACCCGAGCTTCGTGAAGGCCTCGATCGGCAGCGGCAACTGCAGCTACTGGGTGAACGACCGCTTCGAGGAACTCATGGCGGAAGCCGCCGCCTACGAGGACGAGGCCCAACTCGGGACCATCATGAAGGAGGCGCTCAACATCCTGATCGAGCAGGACCCGCCGGCCATCTACTACGGGACCCGGCTCTGGTACACCGTCCTGCGCAACGACATCGACGGCTTCGGCTGGAACCCCCTCTACCTCAGCTCCTACCACCCCCTGCGGGACCTCCGCCGCCTCCCGGCGTAGCCCGTTCCCCGGAAAGGACCCGTTCGCCATGTCGATCCCGACGACCGCTCCCCTTGCCTACACCCCCGAGCAGTTCACCGCGGATGCACGCGAAATCCTGGACCAGATCGGCGAGAACGACCGCGGTTTCGCCGCCGTCGCCGCGAAAATGCGCCTGCTCGCCGCCCAGCCGGGCATCATCGACGAAGACCGCCTCGCCGGCCTGCACGGCGCGGCCGGAGCGACCATCCTGGTCGAGGACGAGCATCACCACTGCGCGCTGATGCTGGCCCGCTTCCCCTCGGAGGCGCCGACGCCCATCCACAATCACAACTCCTGGGGCATCGTCTGCGTCGTGCGCGGCCGGGACCTCTACCAGCGCTTCGAGCGCCTCGACGACGGCGGTGATCCCGCCCGCGCCGAACTGCGGCTTGCCGAGGAACGCGTGCTCGAAACCGGCGACGTCGTCTGGTTCGGACCGCCGCCGCACGACATCCACGCCCAGCAGGGGATCGGCGATGCGGCCTGGGAACTGGTGCTCTTCGGCACGAATCCCACCCTCGCCCCGCGTGCCTACTTCGACCTCGGCTCCGGCCATGTCCACTACGACGATTCCATCCGCTGAGGCGCGGCCGCTCGCGCCCGCCAGCCCGCGTCCCGGCCAACCGTCCGGGCGGAAAGGAGACCCATCGTGCCAATCCAGCTTCACGGGATGATCCGCTCCGACAACGTGTCCGAAATCCACGGCCCCACGGCCGCCCAGATCGAGGGCAGTTTCGATCCCGGTTTCATCCGCGACTTCGCCCGCGCCCACGACGAGGGCGGCTTCGAC
>JBJTKE010000437.1:0-5233 GCA_046096285.1 Chloroflexota bacterium | reverse complement strand
CCTGCCCGCATGGGCGACGGCGGCGACATGTGGGCGGCGATGAGCGGGCAGGGCTCCTTCCGGCGGCAGGCGATCCTGGCGGTGATGCCGGTCATGGCGATGGCGATGCTGGTTCCGGTGCTGGCGGCGCCCGGCGCCGCGCCAGGGTCCGCTCTTTCGCCCGGCGTCGCGGCGGCGCTTGCGGCCCCGGGCCGGGCTGGCGCGCAGGAGGCCACGGTCGAGGCGACCGCCTGCACCGTGGCCCCACGCAGCCCGCGCGAGGTGGCTCGCATTGCGGGCACGCCGGAAGCCGCCCCTGCCGCCCCGGCCGCGGCAGCGGGCGATGCGCCGGTTGGCAGCCCCACTCCGCGGCGGCCCGCGCGGGAGCCGAAGGGGCCCGGGGTGCCGCTGGAGGTGACGCTCCCGGAGGGCCCGCCCGCGCCCGAGGCGGCCGTGGCCGGAATGACGGCCACCATGCGGCAGTTCACCGCCTGCTACAGCGCGGGCGAGGCGCTGCGGATGATGGCGCTGGTCACCGACGAGTACCTGCGCGGCGGGTTCGCCGGCCGGGCCCTGAGCGAGCAGGATGTGGTCGCCTTCGCCGGCACCCCGCGGCCGATGCCGCCAGCGGAGCAGCGGACGCTGGCCGCCGTGCGCGGGGCGCGCCAGTTCCCGGATGGCCGCGTCGCGGCGCTGTTCGACCTTGCCGCGGTCGGCGGCCCGGCGCCGGGGGAGATCCGCACCGACTTCGTGGTCTTCCGCGAGGTGGACGGAGCGTGGCTGATCGAGTCCTACGCCGCGGGACTGCCGCCGGACCGGTTCGGGCCGGGGGCCGGGGCGTAAGCGCGGGCGCGGCCCGCCGCTACCGGCTGGCCACGCGCAGTTGCGCCACCGCGAACCCGGCGGCGACCAGCGCGAAGAGCGCGGCCGCGGCCCAGCCCGCGGCCGTCATCGGCGCGCCGGCGAGGAGCGGCACGAGCGGGCAGGCGGCGGCGAAGAGGAGGTTCACCACGGCGGCGGACTTCGGGAGCCGGCGGTCCTGCGGCATGGACCGGGCCTGCCGGGCCAGACCCGCGCCATACAGCGCGAGCACCAGGCCGAGCACGCGGATGCCGCTCTCCGGGGGCCACCCGAGGACCGGTGCCAGCGGCCCGGAGAAGAACACCAGCGCCGCGCCTGCGAGGCCGACCAGAATGCCGTCCCGCAGCACGATGCCGTTGTAGTCCACGCTGGCGGCCGCTCCGGTCATGCCCGTAGTCTCGGTTCCGGCGGAGTGGCCGTCAACGGCGTTGCCCGCTGGCGGGGCCATAATGCGCGGGAGAACGGCTGGTACGGGACGGGGAGAGCGAGGGCGAAGATGGAGTACGCGCGGGAAGCGGCGGCGTCGCTGGCGAGGATCGAGGCGACGAAGCCGCTGGTGCACCAGATCACCAACGTGGTGGTGACGAACGATTCCGCCAACCTCACGCTGGGGTTCGGCGCGCTGCCGGTGATGGCCTATGCGATCGAGGAGGTCGCGGAGATGGCGGCCATCGCCCAGGCGCTGGTGCTCAACATCGGCACGCTCTCGGCCGGGGAGATCGCGGCCATGCTGGTGGCGGGCCGTGCCGCCGGCGAAAGGGGCATTCCCATCGTGCTCGATCCGGTCGGCGCGGGGGCGACCCGGTTCCGCACCGAGTCGGCGCTGAAACTGCTCGCGGAGTTGCCGGTGACGGTGCTGCGCGGCAACCGGGGCGAAATCGGCGCGCTGGTCGGGAGCGGAGAGGTGCGGGGCGTCGAGGCCACCGGCTCCGAGGACCCGCTGGTGGTCGCGGCCGCGGCCAGCGACCGCTTCGGCGTGACCGTCGCGGTGACCGGCCCGACCGATGTGATCGTCAGCCGCGGCCGGACGCTGCTGGTGGACAACGGCGACCCGCTGCTCGGCCGGATCACCGGGTCTGGCTGCATGGCGACGGCGGCGATCGGCATTTTCAACGGCGTGGGCGAGGATGCGGCGCTGCAGACGGCGCTGGCGCTGGCCACCTACGGCCTTGCCGCCGAGCGCGCCGCGGTTGGCGCGCCGGGACCGGGAACCTTCCGCAGCAGGCTGCTGGACGAGGTGGCCGCCCTCGGCGAGAAGGGCGTGGCGGGCGTGCGCATCCGGGAGGCGTAGGGCGGCCTACTCCGCGAACAGCGCGACGAGGTGGCGGTAGCCGGCCAGCAGCAGGCTGTTGGCGTTGCGCTGGGCGATGCTCGGCAGGAGCGCCTGCCAGTCGCTGCTGCGGACGCTGGCGGAGAGGATCACGTTGTCCACCAGCAGGAAGCCGGTGGCGGTTGCGGTGTCGCCGCGGCCCTGCGCCGAGAAGATGACGACCGGCGGTTCGCCCGTGGCGGGGTTCTCGTACTCCCGGAAGTCGAGGTACTGCTTGCGGTCGGAGATGAGGCCGTTCCAGGCCGCGGCCGCGGCGTCCGGGGTCTCGAAGACGGTGTAGCGCAGGGTGGCGTTCAGCGTGGTGATGTAGCCGGTCGGCTTGGCGCGGAAGGAGAGGGTGCCGATCTCGCCGGCCAGGCCGAGCGCGGACGCCTCGGCGAAGGAGACGCAGCAGATGTCCTCCCCCACCTTCTCGATGCCGAAGGGTTCGTCGCGCAGGCGGTCGAGCATTCGCTGCATGACCGGCGGCGGCGCGGGAGCGGCCGGGGCGGGCGGCGGGTTGGAAATGGCGACGTTGCCGCTGGTGGAGGGCACGGCGGTCGGCCCGGCGCCGGGGATGGCGATGTGGCCGCCGGGAACCGCCGTCGCGCCGGGTTCGGCGGAGACGACCACGACCGGGGCGGTGGCGAGGATCGCCTTGCGCAGCGACCGGGCGATCTGCTTCGCCCACGGGTAGGGATCGCCCGCCGGAGAAACGACGGTGACGCGGGCGAGAATGCCGTCCTCGGCGAAGTAGATGGTGTCCTCGTTGCCGCCCTCGACGGCGCCGCTGAGGAGCAGCGAGCGGTCGCCGAGGGGCGGGCGGGCGGCGGCGGCAAGGCCGAGCGCGGTGATGCGGCTGTTGGCGTAGGGCGCGAGCGCGGCCTCTGCGCCGGCGACGGAGCGGAACTGGTGGAGGCTGATTTCGGCGCGGTTCGGCAGGTAGGGGTCCTCCCACCAGGCCGCGACGTAGTCGCGCCAGGCGTTGCCCTTGAAGCCCCACTGGTTGAGGTCGCGCATGGCGATGGCGGCGTCGGGGAAGGTGCCCGCGATGGCGAACAGGTCCTGCGTGCCGTCCACCGTCTCGACGTTGGCGACCGGGATGGCGGAGGCGGGCGGCAGCAGGGCGAGCAGACCGCTGGCCTCCTGGGCGGCCACTGGCCGGGTCGCGGGCGCGGCCGCGCCGCCGCCGAGAAGCAGCAGGAGGGCCAGCAGCGAGCCGAACACCTTCATCGGGAGCCTCGTGCCTGATCGCGAAAGCTGGGCGGAACCGGCGCATGCCGCCGCGCGGTTTGCGGACAATCGGCGGCGGGGCGCGCCGGAGAGCGCCCGCGCGCCGAATTTGACGCTCAGTCAACGATAGGGGTTTGCCGCCCGAGCGTCAACGGTTATCCGCATTGCGGGGGCCGCGCGGAGGTGGGTCCGGCGCCGCCGGAGGCCTGCGCACGCGGCCGATTCCGGGGCGCGTCGTATACTCGGGTTTCCTCGCCCGCGCCGGGCGGCAGGTCCGGCCGGGCGAACCGCCGCGCCGGGATGCCCGGCGCCCGGAGCGTCCGATGAGCGTTCGCACTCCCCTTCCGGCGTCATCCGTGGCGGCCGCGGTCATCGCGGCCCTGCTGGCGGCGTGGCTGCTGGTTCTCCCGGCGCTGGCGCAGGAGGACCTGCCCTCCCCCGGCGTGGCCGACGCCCCGCGCACGCTCGCCGAGGCTGGCGAGCCGTCCGGCGGCTGGATCGCGGCCGCGGCGGCCCCTGGCGAGCCGGTGGACCCCGCTGCATTCCTTGCGCTGTGGGGCTCCGCGCTGGAGACGGCGGTGCAGGAGATCGGCGCGCCGCTGCCGCCGCTCGACTCGCCGCTGGAGGTGCGGCTGTACGCCGGCCGGGAGGCGATGGCGGCCGCGGAATCCGCGCTGCTCGCGGAACCGGGCCCGCCGCCCGCCGCGCAGGCGACCGCCGATGGCGCGCTGGTGGTGGCGGTCGATCCGCTGCTGGCGCTCTCGGAGATCGAGGCAGTGTCGGCGCTGCGCCATGCCGCGGCCCATGCGCTGGTGGCGCGTGCGGGCGGGCGGGGCGTGCCGGCGGGCTTCGCGGAGGGGTATGCGCGGTACGTGGAGCGGGCGCCCTCGGCGCGGCTGGCGCGGATGGCGGCCATCGTGCAGGACGCGCGCTCCCGCAACGACCTGCTCACCTGGTCCGACCTGAACCGGCCTCGCGCCGACATGAGCGACGCCGACCGCTTCGGCGCGCACGCCTACAGCATGGTCGCCTTCCTGGTGGAGCGGTACGGCCTCAGGACCTTCGGGGAGTTCCTGTTCGGCTTCACGTTCGAGCCGGACTGGCGCTCGGTGATGCGCGTTACCTACCAGCGTGGGCCGTCCGACGTGGAAACCCAGTGGCAGGAGGATCTGCCGCGCTGGACCTCGGGCGGTTGGCGGGAGAACCTGTTCGCCGGGTTCGACCTCGCCCCGGCCCGGGAAATGCTCGATGCCGGCCGCTACGCCGCCGCCCAGCGCGAGATCGAGCGTTCGATCCGGCTCTTCTCGGACCTGGGCCTGACCGCGCGGCAGGCCGAGGCCGAGCCGCTGCTGCGCCGCGCCGAGCAGGGTCTTCAGGCCGAGGCGCTGATGGAGCAGACCCAGCAGGCCCTCGACCGGCACGCCTACGAGCGGGCGGGCGCGCTGCTGGACCAGGCCGAGGCGCTCTACGCAACGGCGCCCGAGGCGCTGCGGCCGGAGGCGGTGATCGCCCGCTACCGGCAACTTGTGACCCTCGGCGTCGGCGCAGGGGCCCGGCTGGATGAGGCGCTCGCCTCCTCCGCGTCCTGGCGGGACTACCCGCGGGCGCGGGAGTCGGCCCTCGCGGCGGGGACCGCGTTCGCGGAACTGGGCGACGCCGAGATGCACGGGCAGGCGGTGTCCCTGCTGCACGACCTCGACGACCGGCAGCGGCGGCTGACCATCGTGCTGGCGCTGCTGGCGCTGCTGTGCGCCGCGTGGCTGGCGCTCTGGCTCTGGGCGCGCGGGCCGTCCGAACTCGACTGGGGCCCCGCGCGATGAGCGACCTCGCGATCCGCCCGGCGGCCCCGGC
>JBJTKE010000436.1:0-3076 GCA_046096285.1 Chloroflexota bacterium | reverse complement strand
TCCCCATCTCCCGCAGCGTCCGCGCGATGCGGCAGGCGATCTCTCCCCGGTTGGCGATGAGCACGGCGCGAAACGCTGGCATGACAGGACTCTCCGTGTAGGCTGATGGGCTGATGGGCCTGTGGGCTTGTGGGCTTATGGGCTTATAGGGTTATAGGGTCATTGGCGGGTCGTGGACGAATGGCGAAGCGGCCCACAAGCCCACAAGCCCACAAGCCCACAAGCCCACAGGCCCATCAGCCTACACGGAGAGTCCTGTCATGCCAGCGTTTCGCGCCGTGCTCATCGCCAACCGGGGAGAGATCGCCTGCCGCATCGCGCGGACGCTGCGGGAGATGGGGATCGAGTCGGTCGCCGTCTACTCGGACGCGGACGCGGACGCGCCGCATGTGAAGGCGGCGGACCGGGCGGTCCACATCGGGGAGGCGCCGCCGGCGAAGAGTTACCTGCTGCAGGACCGGATCATCGCGGCGGCGAAGGAGACGGGCGCGGAGGCGATCCACCCCGGCTACGGCTTCCTGTCGGAGAACGCGGCGTTCGCGCGGCGTTGCGAGGAGGCGGGGCTGGTCTTCATCGGGCCGTCGCCGGCGGCGATCGAGGCGATGGGGAGCAAGATCGAGGCGCGGCGGGCGGCGAAGGCGGCGGGCGTGCCCATCGTGCCCGGCACGGAGGATCCGCTCGACGACGCGGAGCAGATCCTCGCCGCGGCGAAGGCCATCGGCTACCCGGTGGCGATCAAGGCGGCGGCCGGCGGGGGCGGCTACGGGATGCGGGTCGCCCACACGCCGGAGGAGGTGCAGGCCACCCTCGACGGCGTGCGCCGGGACGCGGAGCGAGCCTTCGGCGACAGCACGGTCTACGTGGAGCGGTTCTTCTCGCCCGCGCCGCGGCACATCGAGATCCAGGTGCTGGGGGACCGGCACGGGCGGGTGGTGCACCTCGGGGAGCGGGAGTGCAGCCTGCAACGGCGGTTCCAGAAGATCGTGGAGGAGACGCCCTCGACGGCGGTATCCCCGGAACTGCGGGCGCGGATGGGCGCGGCGGCGGTCGCCCTCGCGGAGAAGATGGGCTATTCGAGCGCCGGCACCATCGAGTGCCTGGTGGACGAGGCGGGGGAGTTCTACTTCCTCGAGATGAACACCCGCCTGCAGGTGGAGCATCCGGTGACCGAGGAGGTGACCGGGGTGGACCTGGTGCGGGAGATGATCCAGGTGGCGGCGGGAGAGCGGCTGTCGATTCCCGAGGGGGGGGTCGCGCCAAGGGGGCATTCCATCGAGGCGCGGCTCTACGCGGAGGACCCGGCGAAGAACTTTCAGCCGTCGCCGGGCACGATCACGGAGTTGCGCTTCCCGGGCGGGGAGGGCATCCGGGTGGACACCGGCTGCGAGACGGGTTCGAAGGTGACGTTCTACTACGACCCGATGATCGCGAAGATCATCGCCACCGGGACGACGCGCGCCGAGGCGATCGCGCGGATGCAAGCCGCGCTCGCCGGGACGCGGGTGGAGGGGATCAAGACGAACCTGCCCTTCCTGGAGAAACTGTTCGCCACCGAGGATTTCGCCGCCGGCCGGATCAGCACGCGGTACGTGGACGAGCACCTGCCGCGGATCATGGCGTAGGCGCGGACAGACCAGCGACCTCGTGATACCATATGTGGTACCATCGAGGCGTTGGCGTTGACGCAGCGCGAAAAGCTCATCCGGCGCATCTGCGCGAGGCCGCCCGAAGCGTCCTTCCAGAATGCGGACCCTGCCCGAAGCCACCGGATGGCGACTCGACCGACAGCGCGGCAGTCACTGCTCTCTGCACCTTCGTGCGTGAGGGTCGCCCGCCAATCGTGATTCCGCTCGTATCAGGCCGCGCCGTCAAGCGCCGCTGCCTGGATGCGATTTGCGACCGGATCGAATCAGGCGAACTGTGACTTGCCGGGGATTCGCCATGAATGAACCGCTTTCGTTCTACCTGAACCTGACCTACCCCTACACCGTCATCCCCGAGGAGGGCGGCGAGGTTTTCGTGTCCTTTCCGGACCTGCCGGGCTGCATGACGCAGGTGGAGCGGGTAGAGGACATCGGGCCGATGGCCGAGGAGATTCGCCGACTCTGGCTGGAATCGGCATGGGAGAACGGCGTCGCCATTCCGCCGCCATCCGGCAACGCGGATTACAGCGGGAAGTTCCTGGTGCGGTTGCCGAAATCGCTCCACCGCCGCCTCGCGGAAGGCGCCGAGCGGGAAGGGGTCAGCCTGAACGCCTGGGTGACGACGTTGCTGGCGCGAAACGAGGCGCTTGCCGCGCCGGCCGACCAACCCCGGGAAGCGCTCACTGGCTGGCACGCAGACGAGCACACCGCCAGCGACGAGGCTGGGCGGCAACGCGCCAGTAGCAGGATGGAACGCCAGCAGGTGGCATGACCCGCGCCTCCGGGACGCCGCACCGGCTCTCACCCCAACCCCTCTCCCGCTGCGGCGGGCGAGGGGATGTTCGTCACGTCGGGCACGAACGGCAGGGGTGCGGGCGTGGCGGGCGGGCGCGGCCATCTTCCCTCATCCCCCCCGCTCCCTGTGCGAGAGAGCGGGGCTTGTCGTCGCGTCGGGGGCGAATGGCGAGCGGTCCGGGCGCGGCGAGGGAGGGATGCCGGGGGCGGACGCGTGTGGCTCCAACCCTGCCCGGGCATGAACGCCAACCCCCGCTCAATGGGCCATGAGACGCCCGCGCCTCACCCCTTCCGCCAGACGACGACCCGGCAATCATCGCGGTCGGAGACGAACAGTTCGCGGCCATCCGCCGAGAGCGCAAGGCCGTAGGGCGCGTCGAACTGGTCGATGGCCGCGCCCGGGCCCGAGCCGATGGGGGCATCGGGCGCCCACGGCGCGCCGACGGCGCTCCGCTTCCAGACCGCGATCCGGTTGTTGTTGGTGTCGGTCACGTAGAGGATCAACCCGTCCGGGGAGAGCGCCGGAGCGTTCGGATAGTTGAGTTGCCCGATGGCCGCGCCAGTGCCCGCGCCGATGGCGGGCTGCGCCTGCCATGCCGCGGCGGTGGGTGCGGGGTCGGGGGTGGGACCTGCCTCGT
>JBJTKE010000435.1:0-1730 GCA_046096285.1 Chloroflexota bacterium | reverse complement strand
CATAGCTGCCGTCCGGGTACTGCGCGGTCGGCCAGGGGGACCCTGCGGACGGCGTGATCGGCTGGGAGCAGCGGCAGTCGCAGCATTTCCAGTAGCCGAAGACGTTGGCCGATCCCGCCCGCTGCAGCGCGGTGCACCAGCAGGCGGTGTCGATCCGCTGGCCGTAGAAATCGTCGTCGAGCGCGCACCCCCCGGCGCACTGGGAGCCGGCGCAATAGGCGGGGTCGGTGTCGGTGCAGGCGGTCAGGAATGGGAGGTTGCGGGCCGTGTCGTCCACGAGGCGCACCGGGCAGCGGGCAGCGTCGGCGCCGGAGGGGGCGGCCGCCAGTCCGGCGGCGGAGGCGAACAGGGAGGCGGCCGCCCGTCGCAGGGCTCCCCGCCGCGACATCCGCCGCGCCACGCTCTCCGCGATCCGCTCCGTCAGCCTCACGTCCGACCCCCGGGTCCCGCGCGTCGCCATCGGCCCCGCAGGTCACCTTAGCACGCCGGGGCGGGCGGGCGCATCCCGCGAACAAGCCGGAACGGCGCGGGCCGGCGGGGCTAACGCCGGGCTTCGCGCCGTTCCGGGGACGAGGGAGGACGGGCCGGTTGGGGCGCCCGTCAGCGGGGACGAAATGCCGCGGGAGGCAGGACGTGACGATTGCGCGTCAGGCGGTGATCCGCACCGAAGGCCGGTTGGACCCCTGCGACACCAGCCACTGGACGCCTTCATTGGACACCGGCGGCGTGATCTCGACCCAACCCTGCCGCACGGCATGGAGGATCGCGCCCACCCGGTCCTCGGTTTCGAGCTTGCGCAGCACCGAGGTGAAGTGGTTCTTGACCGTCTGCTCGGTCACGTACAGCGCCTCGGCGATCTGCTTGTTCGACAGGCCCTGCGCGGCGCAATCAAGCACCGCCAGTTCCCGGGTGGACAGCGGCAACGCGTCGAGCGCGATGGAACGGCGGGCCGAGACCACCCGCATCTCCGCCCGCAGCCGGTGCGCCAGCGTCGGCCGGGACTGCACCTGCGCCCGCAGGAGATGCTCGCCGGCGCACACCCGGTCGATGGCCTCCAGCAGGCTCGATGGGGTCAGGTCGCGGGGCAGCATCACCAGCGCTCCGGTTCGGAACGCCTCCAGCATCCGGCCGTCGTCTCCGACGATCGAGACCAGCGCGATCTTCACCCGCGGGTCCTTCTTGCGGAGGATGCGGGCGGCCTTGAGCCCGGAAATGCCCGGGAGTTGCACGTCGAGGATGATCAGGTCCGGACGATGCACGTCCGAGGCGTCGATCGCCTCGTGGGCGCATCCCGCCTCGCCCACGATGCGGTATCGGCCGCTCGCCTCCAGCACCCGCCGCACGCCCGCCCGGTACAGCGGATGGTCGTCGACGAGCAATACTCGCTTGCCTAGCACGTTGGTCTCCCTCCCAGTCGATCCGGTCCGGGATCCCCATCCCGGCGCCGCGTCCTCACGCGCTGGCGCCTCCAGACCGATATGAAGAATCTACGGCGTTATCGGGAGATTTACAACGGCCAGAAAGACAACGTTTGTTCGTACATATTCCAGGGGGGAGTTCGTACTCTTTCGGCGAATTAGTGACAATGTGTCAAAATCACCGCAGCGGCGGACGGTCATTGCGTACGTTCGCCTCGTGGCGCGGGCGACGACCCCGCCGTTCCGGTGACAACGCGGCCAGCGCCGGGTGCTCGCGCCGGCCGCGCCGTCCTGCCATCCTGTCACCAGCCA
>JBJTKE010000434.1:0-1638 GCA_046096285.1 Chloroflexota bacterium | reverse complement strand
CGCCGGCCCATCCCCATCGTCGCGGGTTCCCCGATTGGCGGACGAGTGATATCGTCGCCCGCTCGCTGCTGGAGCAGCCGGGCCGGCGCCGTGCCGCCGGCGGACCGGGGAGGAGCGGGTGAGCGGGATCGGCGATCCGGCGGCGATGCTCCTGGTCTGGGCGTTGCTGGCGCCGCTGGTGGCGCTTGCCGCCGGCCTGGTCCGGCCGCGCTTTGCGGCGTGGGGGGCAATGGCCGCGGCGGCGGTCGCGTTGCTGCTGGCGTTCCTGGCGCTCGGTGGCGAATCGCGGGAACTGCGGCTGTCGTGGGCGCCCTCCGGGGGCATCGAGGCCAGGCTGCGGTTCGACGGGCTCGCCGCGCTCTACTCGCTGCTGGCGACGGGCATCGGGCTGGCGGTGCTGGTCTACGCGAGCGCCTACATGCCGCTGCACCTGCACCACGAACACCGTCCGGAGCGCGACGGCATCCGGTTCTGGGTGCTGATGACCGGATTCATGGCCGCCATGATCTGGCTGGCCGCGGCGCAGGACCTGTTGCTGCTGTTCGTCGCCTGGGACGTCACCGCGGTGGCCTCCTACTTCCTGATCGGATTCGACTCGGAGAAGACCGCCGCGCGCCGCGCCGCGCTGATGGCGCTGTTCGTCACCGGTGTGAGCGCGATCGGCATCCTGATCGGCGCAGCGATGCTCTGGAGCCGGTACGGCACGGTCGAGATCGGCGCGCTGTCCGGCCAGGTGGAACCGGGCGGCTGGACGACCGTTGCCGTTGCGCTGATCGCGGTAGGCGCGCTGGCCAAGAGCGCGCAGGTTCCGCTGCACTTCTGGCTGCCGCGGGCGATGGCCGCTCCCACGCCGGTTTCCTCCTATCTCCACTCGGCGGCGATGGTGGCGGCGGGCGTCTACCTGCTGGCCCGGGTCTATCCGCTGCTGGCCGCCGCGCCGGAGGTGCGCGAGGCGCTCGTGGCGATCGGGTTCCTGTCGATGGCGGTCGGCGGCGTGCTCGCCCTCGGCGCGGACGAGTTCAAGCGCCTGCTGGCCTACTCGACCATCGCCCAGTACGGCTACGTGGTGGTGATGCTGGGGCTGGGTGGAACCTACGGCGTCGCCGGGGCCGCGCTCTACGTGCTGGCGCACGCGCTGGGCAAATGCGGTCTGTTCCTGACGGCGGGCGCGGCCACCGAAGCCACCGGCGAGAAGGCGCTGTCGAAGGTCGGCGGGCTGGGGGCGTCGCATCCCGCGCTGGCGGCGGCCTCCGGCGTGTGCGCGGCGACCCTTGCCGCCCTTCCGCTCACCATCGGCTTCTTCAAGGACGAGGTGTTCTTCGAGGCCGCGCACCACGGGGGGGCGGCGCTTACGGCGCTCGCGGTGGTGGGGGCCGCATCCACGGTGGCCTACATCGCGCGGTTCTGGACGGGCATTTTCCTCGGCGCGCCGAAACAGCCGGGCCGGGCGATCCCGGCCCGGCTGGTCTGGCCGGTGGCCGCGCTGGCGCTGGCGGCGCTGGCTGGCGGGGTGGCGGTCGGCCCGTTCGCGGCGCTGGCGTCCGCCGCCGGGGAGGCGTCCGTCGCGGGGCTGAAGCCGCTGGATCTGGCGTACCGGCTGGAGGCTACGCCAGCCAACCTGATGGCGCTGGCCGCGTG
>JBJTKE010000433.1:0-5850 GCA_046096285.1 Chloroflexota bacterium | reverse complement strand
TCACGAACGCCCTAACGAACACCCTAACGAAGTCCTAAACGAACTCCCCACCGGAAGGGCCGCCGGGGCCGGAAATGGACGGACCCCGCTCGTGCGAGGGCCGTCCGTCCAGTCAAGCCCCCAAGGGGGATAGCATGGGCGGTCGTGGCTACAGGGGGGCGGGCGTTGATCGGCCCTGCGGCGTCTGCGGGCCTCGACCCGAAGCGTGGGGTCGTCCTCATCCTCCACGAGCGCCACGTGATCGGTGTCCACCACCGGAGCGTGAAGCGGGCGCCCGGGAACGCTGGAGAGGCGCTCGGCCTTCAGCGCTCCCGGACGCTCGCGATTCGCGGCGGGCGGGCGGGCGGACGCTAGGCCCAGGTTCCGCAGTCCACGACGGTCGGACTCCCGCTCGTCCAGATCTTGCAGTTGTCGTTGTTGTTGCCGGTCACGTTGCTGGTCGTGGTCCCGGAGATCGTCACCACCTCGGGCGCCGAATCCTGCTTCCGCATGATGCCTCCGGCGCCGTCTGTTGTCGGGGCGCTGTTGGCGGTAATCAGGGTGGAGCCGGCGATCGTCAGGGACGTGTTCGCGTTCTGGGCCTGAACCGAGATGCCGCCACCCCAGAGCTGAGCGGTATTGCGCTGGATCGTGGTGTCCCTCACCGTGACGGACGAGTCGAGAATCTGCAAGCCGGAGTTGTCATTGTCCTCGATCGTGCACCCGCTGATCGTGAGGGTGCCTCCGTTGATCCGGAATCCCTGGCCGCCACGGGCCATGGTCGTGTTGGTGATGGACGCCGTGTAGGAGGCGAGAGTGTTGACGTCGGCGTCGAAATACATGTTGTAATCGCCGTTGTCAGTGATGGTGCAATTGTCGACAATCAGGTTCCCCGAAGCCGCCGTGCTTCCCGGACCGAACCACACGGCGTACGAGGTGTAGGCCTGTGTTTTCACGCTGTTCACGATGGTGGTGCCGATCATCGTCAGATTCATTGGATCGGTGCGTTGGTTGTTTCTAATGTAGATGGGGTTCGTGCACCCGTCGAACCGGCAGTTGTTGGCCTCGTGGTCGCCAACCCCGGCCCAGATGCCGGTGGTCGCGCCCGTGAAGGTGCAGCCGTCGACCTTGAACGACACGGTTTCGGAACTTCCGCTGTAAAGCAGCGCCTCATCATCATTTTGCGAGGCCGATGCCTGCAACGCCAGGTTCCGCAGCGTGACCGTCCGCAGGGTCGTCGTGTCGGTGGCGTCCTCCGAGAGGATGGCGTAGTAGGAGTCTGCGCCCATCACCTGCCGGTCCACCACCAGGTTCACGTCGGTCACCCCAGGGCAGGCCGCCAGCGTGATGTCCTTGGTGACGAAAATGCCGGTCGGGTAGGTTCCCGGGCCGATGTAGATGGTGTCACCCGCGGCGGCGGCGGCGTAGGCAGCGTTGACGGTGGTGTGGGCGCAGCCGCTTGCGCAGACCGTCGTCACGCACGGCCCGCAGGCCCCGCCGAGGCAAACCAGCCCGCTGCAGCAGTTGGCGTCCTCGGTGCAGGCCCCGCCAGTTGCCCCGCAGGTCGGCTGGGGCGTGCACCGCTTGCTCTGGCACAGCGCCCCGCCGCAGCACTTCTGCCCATTCTTGCACTTCTTGCCGGGCTTCACGCACCGGCAGCGCCCGACTTTCGCCTTGCTGCCCTTCTTCGCCTTCCGGCAGTACTTCGTGCAGCAGTCCTTGTGCTTCTTGCAGCGGTTGTCCCGCGGCTTCGGGCCGCAGGGCCGCCTTTCCGCGTCGATCCCGCCTGCTTCGGGCTGCCCGGCGCCGTGGCCGTCGTGGCCGCCGGGCTTCGCCGATGCGGTCTCGATGGCGGCCCGCGCCGCGCCGCCGCCGAACAGTGCGGCGAACGCGGCTTTCAGCCCCGCCCGCCGCGTCGCCGCGCCGCCGAGAGCGGCGGCAGCCCGATCGAATCGTTGCTGGTCCATGCGGAAACCCCTTCCGGGCGTTCGCGAACGCCGAAAAGGCCCGGCCCACTGCCGGTCCGCTCGTCCGCGCCTGCCCTGCTCACGCGAGCATGCGCCTCAAGGAATCGGTGCACCATCACGAACACCCTAACGAACACCCTAACGAAGTCCTTAACGAAGTGCGGAACACCACAGGGAGCGGAGTGTTCCGGTACAGAGCGCGGAGACGGCAATCCATGTGCCGGGCACTGGTCCGGGGCGCCCCGGCCCGGACATGTTGAACCGATATACTTGCGCGATGCATGCATCACCTCCCTATGGGGATAGCGGGGAACAAGATGCACCGACGTTTGGCGCGCTCCTGATCGCGCGCCGGAATGAACTGCGCATGTCTCAGGAGGAACTCGCCTCCGCTGCCGGCCTCTCCGTCCAGACCATCAGCGAACTCGAGCGCGAGCGCCGCGCCACCCCGCAGGCCGCCTCCATAAGCCTGCTCGCCAGGGCCCTCTCCCTCGAGGGTCCGGCGCTCGACCTGTTCGTCGCCGCCGGCCGTCAGCGCCGTCGCCTGCGCGCCCGCGATCTTCCGGACGCCGTTTCCGCCGGTCCGGCGCGAGGAGCACCCGCCGCCCCCGCATCCGATCCCGGCGCCATCCTCGGCCGGGCCGCCGACATCGACGTCATCAGTGCATGCCTGGCGGCCGGCGAGCGCCTGCTGACCCTGCGCGGCCCCGGCGGCGTCGGCAAGACCCGGCTTGCCCGCGCCATCGGCGACCGCGTCGCCACCGGGGGGCGCCCCGTCCTCGTCGTCCCGCTCGATGCCGTCACCTCGCCCGATCTCGTCCTGCCCGCCATTGCCCGCGCCGCCGGCGTCGCCGATCAGCCCACGCTCGAGCGCATCGCCGGGGCCATCCCGCCAGGGGCCCTGCTGCTCCTCGACAATTTCGAGCAGGTCGTCGCCTCCGCCCCGGACATCGCGGCCCTGCTGCACGCGGCTCCCTCGGTCGCCATCCTCGTGACCTCCCGCGAGGCGCTGCGCGTCAGCGACGAGCGGATCATCCCGGTCGACCCCCTGCCCGTGCCCGATCCGGGCGACGACGCCGGCCTCCTCTCCGCCAATCCGGGCGTCGCCCTGTTCATGCGCGCGCTGGCCGCCGCCGCGGCTTCCCGCACCGTGGACGCCGCCGATCTCGCCGCCGCCGCCGCCATCGTCCGGCTGGTCGATGGGCTGCCGCTGGCCATCGAACTGGCCGCCGGTCAGGGCGCCACGCTCCCGGTCGCCACCATCGCGGCCCTGCTCGACACCGCCGGGCTCGCCGCGCTCGCCCGCGGCCGCCGCGACGCCCCTGCCCGCTTCCAGACCATGGATGCCGCCATCGCCTGGTCAGCCGATCTGCTGCCGCCAGACGCCCGGCGCCTGTTCCGGCTGCTCGGCGCGTTTCGCGGCGGCTTCACCACCGAGGCCCTGTTGGCCGTCACCGCCGCCAGCGGCGAGCCGCGGCTCATTGCCGCATTGCCGGCGCTGGCCGAATCGCAACTCGTCCAGCCCGATCCCGCCTACCCCGGAACGCGGTTGCGGATGCTGGAGCCGATCCGCATGTTCGCGCTTGCCCGGCTTCGGGAGGCTGGCGAGGAATCCGCCGCCCGCCGCGCCCACGCCGCGCACTACCTCCGCTGGGCGCAGGCGCGGGCGGCCGAGGTCGATGGCCCCGACCCGATGCCCGCGCTCGATGCGCTCGACGCCGATCTCGCCAACATCCAGACCGCCATCGACGCGACGGAAAGTCTCGGCGCGGCGGGTGTCGCGGACGCGCTCCGCGCGGCCGCCAGCAACCTGTACTACTGGGAGGTGCGCTGCCGGTTTCGGGAGGGCCGCGCCGCGCTCGCGGCCGCGATCGCCGCCGCTGACGCGATCGAGGCCGCCGCTCCCGGCGCGATGCGAGGGACGGCGCTCCTGGATGGCGTCTTTGTCGCCGGGTATCTCGCCTACCTCCAGACCGACGCCCCGGAACTGGAGCGCGTCCTCGCTCGCCTTCGCCCCCTCGCCGCCGCTGAAGGGTCGGCGGAGTACGCCGCCCGCGTGGCCCTCCTGGATGTCTGGCTTGGCGATCTGGATCGCACCCCAGCGACCGACCTGCTGCCAGCCGCCCGCGCCGCTCATGCCCTCGTGGCCGATGGCCCGCGGGAGACGTCGTGGCACCTGAGCCTCCTGACGACGGCCAACCTCCTGGTGGAGGTCGGTGAGCTGGATGCGGCGCTGCCGATGTTCGACGACTACACGCGCTGGGCGCTCAATCGGCAGTTCGCGATCGCGAAGTGCGCCGCCAACACCTGGGGCGGCCATCTGCTGTTCCGGCTTGGCCGGCACGAGGAAGCGCGACAGCGGCTCGTCGAGTCGCTCGACGGCTCCCGGGCAGGCAGCGCCATGACCACGCTGGCCTGGAGCGTGCTCGGGATCGCCGCCGCCATCGCTGGCCCGGAAGCGTCCCGCGAGGACCTGGAACGCAGCGCCCGCCTGCTCGGCGCGTTCGACGCCGAACTGGCGGCCAATCACCTGGGCAGCACCACCAAGCAGGAAGCGCTGTTGGTGGACACGCGCGCCCGCATCGCTTCGGCGCTCGGCCCGGAGCGGCTGGCCGCCCTGCTCGCCGAAGGCCGCGCGCTTCCCGCCGACGCCGTGCTCGCGCTCGCCCGCGCCTGAAGGACTCCCGGGGCATCCCGGCATGGCGATGCGGCGGCCGCCGGAACGGGACGTGATCGGCGAAACTGCCGGGGGCGCGGCCCGAGGGCGACGGCGCCATTGCCGGCCGCTCACGGCGGTACGGCAGGCAAGCGGACGGCGGCGCCGAACGTTGGACCGATGAACTGGAGGAGCGCATGGCGGACACCCACGAGATCCGGTACAACCGGCTGACCTGGCCCGAAATGAACGAGGCGATCGCGCGGCAGCCGGTGGTGATCCTGCCGACCGGATCGACCGAGCAGCACGGGCGGCACTTGCCGATCGACGTGGATCTGCTGCTCGCGGAATCGGTCAGCCTGGAGGCGGCGCGGCGCTCGAACGGGAACATCCTGGTGCTGCCGCCGATCCCCTACGGCCTGAACCTGCACCACATCGACTTTCCGGGCACGATCCACATCGAACCGGAGGTCTTCATCGCCTTCTGCCTGAACGTCACCAAGAGCGTGGCCTACCACGGGTTCGAGAAGATCCTGATCGTCAACGGCCACGGGTCCAACATGCCGCTGATCGACACCATCGCGCGACGGACGACGCTGGAAACGAAGTCCCTCTGCGCCTCCTGTCACTACATCCATCTCTCGATCGACCGGTTCCGGGAGATCATGGACTCGAAGGTGATCGCCCACGCCGACGAGTACGAGACCTCGCTCTACCTGCACATCGCGCCGGAGCGGGTGCAGATGGACAAGGCTGGCGCGGACGACGACGTGATGGGCCAGTACCTGTCGTCGGACAGCACCACGCCCTTCGTGCGCTTCAACGACTACTGGTCGCGCTGGACCGATCTCGGGGTCCACGGCGACGCCCGGCCGGCCACGGCCGAGAAGGGCGAGATCATCTTCGAGACGACCGTCACCCGCCTCGTCGAACTGGCCGAGGAATGGCGCAACTGGCCGATCGCCGAGCGGCGCGACTTCCACGACGGCCCGGTGCAGTCGGACATCCGCTGGTAGGGCGCGGGGCAGCGCGGGCCGCCGATCCCGGGCGGCCCGCCGAGGAAGAGAACCGCGCGGTGCGCCCCCGACATCTCGAAGTTGCCGCTCGGGTATTCCGCCGCGGCGCACCCCGCGGTTCTCTTCCACGGCGGGCCCCCCGGGATAGGCGGCCCCCGCTGCCCCCCGCCCAACCACCGGATTTCCGACTGCACCGGGCCGTCGTGGAAGTCGCGCCGCTCGGCGATCGGCC
>JBJTKE010000432.1:0-3703 GCA_046096285.1 Chloroflexota bacterium | reverse complement strand
AGGCGGGCCGTGCGCAGGATATGGGTGGCGAAATCGCGGTCGCCGAGTTTGAACCAGGGGTCCTCGCCGTAGACGGCGACGGCCTCGAGGGTGCGGGTAGTGTCGCCGGCCACGCCCCACCCCTGCACCGGGTCGGCGATGCCGGCGAGGGTGTACATCACGGTGTCGAGGTCGGGGCAGATGCGCAGGCCGTAGAGGTCGAAATCGTCGGCGGTGTTGACGATGACCGTGAGCGCGGCATCGCCTGAGGCGAGGGCGAGCCCCTGCGCGAGTTTGGCGCCGCCAACGCCGCCCGCGAGAGCCACGATGCTGGAGGGAGGACTGCCGGGCACCGGTCAGCCCTCGAAGCCGTGCGCGTCGGCGGCGGTGATCTTCATGCGGATGGTGACGCGGGATTGGCGGCCGAAGTCACTGGCGACCATCTCCGCGGCCTCCTCTTCGCCGAGGTATCGCACGGCAAGGCGGCGGATGTCGGCCTGCGAGGTCTCGTGGCGGTCGTCGAGCGAAACGGGGCCGGAGAGGGTGACGTAGCGATAGCCATCCTCGACGCAGATGGAGACGCGGGCGTCGCGGACGAGGTTGCGGTCCTTGCGGCGGCCGCGGGCGGTGTTCATCACGATTTCGTCGCCCTCGAGCAGAAACCACATCACGGTCTGCTGGGGGGCTCCGTCAGGGTTGACGGTGGCGAGCACGGCGAAGCGTTGCTCCGCCAGGAAGTCGCGAACCGCGGGACTGAGGTCGGTCATGAGAACGGTCTCCACAAGCGCGCTACCGGGACGGCCGGGCCGCGGGCGGGGCTATACTCCGGCGTCCGCCGGCCGCCCGTCGCGTACGAGGTCATCATATGCCGACAGTGGCTCCCCTTGCCGCCGAGACGCCGCTCGCGCTTGCGATCGACCTGGGAACCTCCTCGGTGCGGGCGCTCGCGGCCGACCGGCTGGGGCGGTTTGTCGAGGGAACCGAAACGCAACTCCCCTACCAGGTCCGGGCGTCCGCCGATGGCGGCGTGGAGGCCGACGCGGCGGTGCTGTTCGGCCTGATGACGGAGTGCATCGACGGCACGCTGGGCCTCCTGGGAAGGCGCGCTGCCGACGTCGGCGTGGTCGGAATGACCTCGTTCTGGCACGCGCTGATGGGGATGGACGCGGCCGGTGAGCCATGCACGCCGGTGTACTACTGGGCAGACACCCGTTCCGGGGACGACGCCACCGCGCTGCGCCACGAGCATGACGAGGCGGGGCTGCTCGATCGCACCGGGTGCAGGTTCCATTCGTCGTATTGGCCGGCGAAGCTGCGCTGGCTGCGCCGAACCGATCCCGGGACGTTCCGGCGCAGCGCCCGCTGGGTGAGCTTCACGGAGTACGCGCTGGCGCGGCTTTGCGGGGCGGGCGGCCCGGGGGTCTCGGTGTCGATGGCGTCGGGAACCGGGTTGCTGGACGTGCATCGGCTGGGATGGGATGCCGAGGCGCTGGCCATCTCCGGGATCGGCCCTGAGCGGTTGTCGGCGCTGGCCGATCTCGCGCCGGGCGGCCGGCTTGCGGCGGAATGGGCGCGGCGGTGGCCGGCGCTGGCGGGCGCGCCGTGGATACCGGCGCTCGGTGACGGCGCCTGCGCGAACGTGGGGAGCGGGGCGGTCGATCCGGCGCGGGTGGCGCTGACGGTCGGCACCTCGGGGGCGATCCGGCTGGTCTTCGCCCCGGAATCGCCGGACTGGCATGCCTCGCCGAAGCTTTGGGCTTACCGGCTCGACCGGCGGCGCGCGGTGATCGGCGGCGCGGTGAGCAATGGCGGCAACGTGACCGGGTGGCTGTGGCGCCTGCTGGGACTGACCCCGGAAAGCGCCGAGATGGAGGCGGCGGCGGCGCTCGCACCGGACTCCCACGGGCTGACGGTGCTGCCGTTCCTCGCCGGAGAGCGGTCGCCGGCATGGCATGACGACGCGACCGGGGTGGTGGCAGGGTTGACGCTGGCAACCGGCCCGGATCACCTGATCCGGTCGTTCATGGAAGCGGCGTCGCTGCGGCTGGCGATGCTCTACGACGATCTGCGCCCGTTTGCCGCGCCGGAGCACCAGGTGGTGGCGAACGGCGGGGCGATCCTGCAGTCGCCGATGTGGCTGCAGATCACGGCCGACGCTCTGGGACGGCCGTTGACGGCGATGCCGCCGGACGACGAGGCGACGGCGCGGGGAGCGGCGGCGATGGCGCTGACGGCGGCCGGCATTGTGCCGTCGCTGGCCGACCTGCCGGACCCGGCCGCGGGGGCGCGGGTGATCGAGCCCGATCCCGGCAGGCACGCCGCGTACCGGGCGGCGATGGAGCGGCAGGGACAGCTCGAGTCGCTGCTGTTCCGGCGGGAGTCCTCGTGGGACGGGACAGGCGGCTGAACCGTTGACGCTCCCGGCGCGGCGCCGGGCGATGGAGGCGCAATCGATGACTGGAACGGACCCCGGGTTCCGCCCGTTGCTCGCGATCTACAGTCACCCCGACGACGAGACCTTTTCTTCGGCGGGGGTGATGGCGGAGGCCGCGGCGCGGGGCGTGCCGGTGACGGTGATCTGCCTGACCCGCGGCGAGGCCGGGGACTCCGGCATCCCGGGACTGGATCAACCGGAGGTGCTGGGCGCGGTGCGGGAGCGGGAACTGCGGGAGGCGATGGCCGCGATCGGGGTCCGGGATGTGCGGTTCATGGCCTACCGCGACTCGGGCATGCCAGGCTCCCCGCATGCCGCCGACCCGCGGGCGCTGGTGAACGCCGACCCGGATGTCGCGGCCGATCAACTGGTGGTCGCCATCAGGGACATCGGACCGGGAGCGGTGCTGACCTTCGGAGCGGACGGGATCTACGGGCATGACGACCACCTCGCCGCCCACCGGATCGTGAGCGAGGCCGTGAGCCGCGCCGGAAGGCTGGGCTACCGCCCGGAGCTCGGGGAGCCAGTTCCCGCTCCTGCGCTGTACTACGCCGCGGCGCCGCGTGATGAACTGCTGTCCATGTTCGCGCGGCGGGACAAGCCGGGCAACGGGATGCCGGAGGAACGCCACGCGCTGATGGGCACGCCGCGGGAGGAGATCACCCACTGGCTCGACGTCGGGATGTGGCGCTCGCAGAAACTGGCGGCCATCGTTGCGCACCGGACCCAGACCGGCGACGGCGGGCCGATTTCGGGAATGGCGGACCAGGACCTGCAGCGGAGGCTGTCGCGGGAGACCTTCGTGCGGGCGGCGGCGGGGTTCGCCGCGGCGGCGGACGTGGTGGCGGCGCTCGCCGACGAGCGGCCCTGGAGCGAAAACACCTGACCATGCGTGACCGCGCCGCAGGGAGGGGCGGGACCGGCTGATGCCCCCGGACGGAGGCCGTGCATCCGTAGTAAACTGTCAGGCGGCGCGCGCGCTGCGACGGGCAGTGGCGGCCAGGACTACCACTCGGCGGTATCGACCCCGCCGGGAGAGGATGGTGGGGTGAACGAGACCTGGGAGGTTCCCGCGAATGACGATGCCTTCACGCGGGACGCCTTGTTCGGATGGCGCGGTTCCTCGGTGGTCGTGTTCGGCGATTACCGGGATGAACGCTGGACCGTTTCCCGCGGCTGGATCGAGGGCGATGCCCTGCGAAACATTCGCCGCTGGACCTTCGGAGCCCCCAGCGCCTTTGCCGGCCAGGTGCGCCGGCTGGTGCTGGACGCGACCAACGATCCGACCCT
>JBJTKE010000431.1:0-2067 GCA_046096285.1 Chloroflexota bacterium | reverse complement strand
CTCGCGGTGCCCGAGGTAGCTATGCCCGCCGTGGATGCGGCGGGTGCACCACCTGGTGGTGCCGCCGCCGGCTACGCCATTTTCGAGCAGTAGGACGCGCAGGCCGCGCATGGCGGCGTCGCGGGCGATGCCGCTGCCGTTGATGCCCGCTCCGATGACGATGAGATCGAAGCTGGCGTCGGCCATGCTGGGCGCTCCCGTGGCTAGGCCCCCTCGCCGGGGGGGATGATGGCGTACTTGATGCCTTGCTGGCGGCTCATCAGTTCGAGGGCGTCGGTGACCTCGGCGAGCGGGCGCTCGCCGGAGATGAACGGATCCGCGGGAACCTGGCCGGTCGCGAGCAGGCCGAGCGCGGTCTGGACATAGTGCGGAGTGTGGTGGAAGACGCCCTTGATGGTGAGTTCGCTGTAATGAAGCAGGGTGGTGCTGACCGAGAAGGAGGAGCCTCCCTTTGCGCCGCCGAAGAGGTTCACCGTGCCGCCGGGGCGGACCATCTGGACGGTCTTTTCCCAGATCTCGGGAAGGCCGACCGCCTCGATCGCGGCGTCCGCCCCGCGGCCGCCGGGGGTGAGCGCGCGGACGGCGGCGACCTGGTCCTCGACCTCGGAGACGTTGACGGTGCGCCATGCGCCGAGGTGCATGGCCGTTTCGAGCCTGCCTGCGCCGAGGTCGCTGGAAATGACCCGCGCGCCGCGGAGCGAGGCGAGGCGGGTGAAGAAGAGCCCGATCGGGCCGGCGCCGTTGACCGCGATGACGTCGCCGACATGAATGTCCATCACGTCGATGCCGTGGACGGCGCAGGCGAGCGGTTCGGTGAGGCAGGCGGCGGCGTAGGACAGCGAGGCCGGGATTTCGTAGAGGTTCTGCTCGACGATGGCCCGCGGCACGACGATGAAGCCGGCGTAGGCGCCCCAGAGAAACTCAAGGTTCTCGCAAAGGGACTGCCTGCCCAACCGGCAGTAGGGGCAGCGGTTGCAGGGGGCGCTGTTGGCGGCGACGACGCGCATGCCCTCGCGCCACCTCGGATCGACCTCCGGGCCGACCGCGGCGATGTCGCCGGCGAACTCATGGCCGAACGGGGTGGGGACCCGCTGCAGGATGGTGGGATGGCCACGGCGGTAGATCTTGAGGTCGGTGCCGCAGGTGAGGGCGCGGCGGATGCGGATCAGCACCTCGCCGGGCCCTGGCTCGGGCACGGGGATGTCCTCGATCCGGACGTCGCCGGGGGCGTAGAAGACCGCCGCTTGCATGGAAGACCCTCCTCTGACGCACATTGGTGCAATTCTCTCCCGGATGTGCAGCCCGGTGCAATGCCCCGGGACTCCGGGCGGCCCGGACTTTCACGATCCGTGCCGGGCGTGGGAACATGCCAGCGGCAGAAAGGGGAGGACCGTATCCGGGCGCTCCGGGGAAAGGCGCGGCAATGGGCTCCAGCGATCTGGTGCTCGGCATCGACTGCAGCACGACGGCAAGCAAGGCGGTGGCGTGGAATGCCGCGGGCGAGATCGCGGCCGAGGGGCGGGCTCCGCTGGAGTTGCTGACGCCCCACCCCGGCTGGGGCGAGCAGCGGGCGACGGACTGGCGCGAGGCGACCGTCTCGGCCATCCGTGCGGTGACCGCACAGGTTGCGCCGGAGCGGATCGCGGCGGTGGCGATCACGCACCAGCGGGAGACGTTCGTGCCGGTGGCGGAGAATGGCCGCCCGCTGCGCCACGGCATCCTGTGGCTGGATGAGCGCTCCCGGGCGCAACTGGCGGACCTCGCGGAGCGGTTCGGCGGCGAACGACTGCACCGGCTGACCGGGCGGCCCCTCTCGATGACCCAGTCGCTGCCGAAGATGCTGTGGGTCGTGCAGCACGAACCGGAGACCATCCTCGGGGCGGACCGGATCGTGGAGGTGCACGCCTACCTGGTGCATGCGCTGACCGGGGAATGGCGGACCTCGCTGCCGAGCGCGGACCCGACCGGCATGGTGGACATGGCCCGCGGGGCGTGGTCGGCGGAGGTGATCGAGGGGATCGGGCTGCGGATGGAGCAGTTCCCGCCCTTCGAGCGGCCGGGTACGGT
>JBJTKE010000430.1:0-2400 GCA_046096285.1 Chloroflexota bacterium | reverse complement strand
CCCGGCCCGGGCCGGCGGCGTGCCCTCGTCCCAACCCCGCTCCCCGGGCGAGGGAGCGGGGTTGGGACGAGGGCACGCGGCCGGACCGGGCCGGGGTCTCAAGCCCGCCCGGATGTGGGGGCATCCGGGACTGGGGCGGGTGGCCGGACCGGCGCGGACCGGGCCGGGACCAACCGGTTCCGGCCCTCGATCGCCCGCCTCGCATGGAAGGTTGCGGAATCATCGCCCCGGGAATCATCATGTGGTTCTCGCGACATGACTCCGCAAAACCCGTACAATCAGGTGGCGGATTTCACCAAATTTTCATCATGTGGAGGCGTATCAATCACCCGTGCCGCGCCTCTGGTCCTGTACCCGGGCCCGCGGCCGCTGGCGGTTCCCGGGAGCGAGGAACGGGGCATCACAGGTGCGGGACACGAGCGAACGCCGGGCAGGGGGCGACCCCGGGGCGGACATGGTTCCTGAACGCGGTGACCATGTGTTCGACATCTTTTTCGAGGCGTCGCCGGCGGCCATGCTGCTGGCCGAGGCAGGCTCTGGCCGCGTCGTCGACGCCAACCCCTCCGCCTGTCGCCTGTTCGGGATGGAACGCGACGGCCTTTCCGGCCTGCCGCTCGGCACGCTGATCGCCGACGGCGAGGACGACGCGCCTGGCCCTGGCGCGGGGTCCCGCTGGGCAGGTCAGCGCCGCCTGCTGGCAGCCGGCGGCCGCGAGCGGTGGGGGCTGGTGACCGTGACGCCGCTCGGCCCGGAGCGCGGCGGCCGGGACGCATCCGTTGGCCATGACGTCGTCCACTTCGAGGACGTGACCGCCATCCGCGAGGTCCAGCGTGCGGTCGCCGGGGAGCGGGCGCTCTTCCGCTCGGCGTTCATGGACGCTCCCATCGGGATGGCGGTCAGCGGGCCGGAACCCTCGCTGCTGCAGGCCAACCCGGCCCTGGCCGAGATGCTCGGCCGCGACCCCGGGGACCTGCGCGCCCTCCGGCCCGAGGACATCCTGCCGCCGACCGCGGAGCACCCGGACGGCGCCCTGATGCGCGCCCTGCTCGCCAGCGACCGCGGCCGCATCCAGGTGGAGCGGGAGTACGTCCGCACGGACGGGACGCAGATCATCGCCCGCGTCACCTCGTCGGCGGTGCGCGACGAGGCGGGGAACCTCGCCCGGATCATCAGCCAGGTCGAGGACATCACCGCGCAGCGCGCCGCCGAGCAGGACCTGGCGGCGGCGCGGGAGGAGTACCGCTTCGCCTTCGAAAGCGCGGCGATCGGGATGACCGTCAACGACCCGGACGGCACGATCGTCGAGGCCAACCCGGCCTTCGCCGCGATGACCGGCTACTGCGTCGACGAACTGCGCGGCATGAGCTTCCGGGACACCGCAACGCCCGAATTCATCGAGGCCAACGCCGCGATCGTGGCCAAGGTCGTGGACGGCACGCACGACCGCGTGCAGTTCGAGAAGCCGTTCGTCCGCAAGGACGGCACGACCTTCTGGGGCCGGGTCAACGGCGCGGCCGCACGGGACGGGCGGGGCAGGCTGCTGCGGCTGGTGAGCCAGATCGAGGACATCACCGCCGAACGCGCCGCCCGCGACGCGCTGGCGGAGCGCGAGGCGACCCTGCGGCTGTGGTTCGACTCGTCCGCCATCGGCAAGGCCATTTCCGACGCCAGCGGCACGTTCGTGGACGCCAACCCGGCCTTCTGCGACATGCTGGGCTTCCAGCGCGACGAACTGCTGGGGCGACGGTTCGACGAGGTGTCCTGGCCGGAGGACCTGCCTGCCGAGTTGCCCCTCTACGAGCAGGCGCTGGCGGGCGCGCGGGATCACTACCGGCTGGAGAAGCGCTATCGCCGCAGGGACGGCAGCCCGGTCTGGACCCGCACCACCGTCAGCTGCCAGCGGGGCGCGGACGGCGCGGTCACGCGGTTCATCGGCGAGGTGGAGGACATCGAGGCCGAGCGCTCCGCCCGGGAGGCGCTGGCCGAGAGCGAGGCGCAATTGCGCGCCACCTTCGACGAGGCCGCCATCGGGATGCTGCTGTGCGACGAGCGCGGCGCGATCCTGCGGGTGAATCCCGCGTTCGCCGCCATGTTCGGCTACAGCCAGGAGGAAATCGCGGGCCGGACCTTCCTGGACATCACCCACCCCGAGGATCGGGCGCTCTCCAGCCCGGTGTTCGGGCCGCTGGTGGCCGGCGAGATCGACCGCTTCCGGCTCCGGCGGCGGTACCTGCGGAAGGACGGGAGCGTGGTCTGGGCGCGGGTGAACGTCCGCGCGGTGTGCGGGCCGGCGGGGGAGTTCCGGCACACCATCGGCCAGATCGAGGACATCACCGACATCCACGAGGCGCAGGAGGCCCTCGCCGCCGGGGAGGCGCGCTGGCGCTCGACCTTCGAGGA
>JBJTKE010000429.1:0-1424 GCA_046096285.1 Chloroflexota bacterium | reverse complement strand
ACCCCGGCCCCCGCCGCCCCCCCGGACGGCAAGCCGTGGAACTTCCTCGTGATCTGGGGCGACGACGTCGGCTGGTGGAACCCGAGTTGCTACAACAACGGCATGATGGGCTTCCAGACTCCCAACATGGACCGCATCGCCGCCGAGGGCGCCCGCTTCCAGGCCTGGTACGGCGAGAACTCCTGCACCGCCGGCCGCGCCGCCTTCATCACCGGCCAGTCGCCGATCCGCACCGGCCTCACCAAGGTCGGCCTGCCCGGCGCCACCCTCGGCCTCCAGCCAGAGGATCCGACCATCGCCGAACTGCTCAAGCCGCTCGGCTACGCCACCGGCCAGTTCGGCAAGAACCACCTCGGCGACCTCAACAAGTACCTGCCCACCGTTCACGGATTCGACGAGTTCTACGGCTTCCTCTACCACCTCAACGCCTTCGACGAACCGGAGAGTCCCAACTACCCCTCCGACCCCGCGTTCCTCGAAAAGTACGGGCCGCGCGGCGTCCTCCACTGCTTCGCCACCGACGTGGACGATCCCACCGTGGACCCCCGATTCGGCCCGGTCGGCAAGCAGACGATCGAGGACACCGGCCCTCTCACCATCGAGCGGCAGGGAACCATCGACGACGAGATCGTCGAGAAAAGCGTCGACTTCATCCGCCGCGCGGTGGCCGACGACAAGCCCTTCTTCGTCTGGCACAACGCGGCCCGCATGCACATGCACACCCACCTGAAGCCGGAATCGCAGGGCGTCACCGGGCTCGGCGTCGAGGCCGACGGCATGGTCGAGCACGACGGCCACGTCGGCCAGTTGCTCGACCTGGTGGACGAACTCGGCATCACCGGCAACACGATGGTCATGTACTCGACCGACAACGGAGCGTCCTTCTGGTCCTGGCCGGACGCCGGCACCACCCCCTTCCGCAGCGAGAAGGACACCGTCTGGGAGGGCGGCTTCCGCGTCCCCTGCATGATCCGCTGGCCGGGCGTCATCGAGCCGGGAACCGTCAGCAACGACTTCTACAGCATGACCGACATGCTGCCGACCATCCTCGCCGCCGCCGGCAACCCCGACGTTCCGGCCCAGCTTCTCTCCGGCCTCGATATCGAGGGCGTCACCTACAAGGTCTACATCGACGGCTACAATCTGCTGCCCTACTGGACCGGGCAGGTCAGCGCCAGTCCCCGCACCGAGTTCTATTACTGGGACGACGACGGCGGCCTCGGCGCGATCCGCTACGGCCGCTGGAAGCAGGTGCTCCTCGACCAGCGCGCCCACGGCCGCCAGGTCTGGATCGATCCGCCGGTCGAACTCCGCATCCCCTACCTGTTCGACCTCCTTGCCGACCCGTTTGAAAAGGCCCAGCTCGACTCCACCAACTACAACATGTGGGTCAGCGAGAACGCTTTCATCGGCTACCCCGTCCA
>JBJTKE010000428.1:0-5981 GCA_046096285.1 Chloroflexota bacterium | reverse complement strand
TCATCAACCTGTTCGACGGCACGGCCTCGCTGGTGAAAGGTTCGCTTCGCGATCTCATCCGCGAACAACTGCCAGGCCAGGACAAAACACACGACACAGACGACAACCTGGGCACCGAAGATCCAGACGACACCGAAAAACCCGGGGATTCCGGCGATGACAACGCACCGCCGCAGCCACCGCCACGCCCTCAACGGCACAGTCGGGTTGCGATGCGTGTCGATCACCTCAAGATCGGGCAGACGAACAATCTCCAGCCGTACCTGTTCAAGCCCCTCGCCGAGCAGGACCCAGGCGCAGAGCTCGACATCATCATCACGGTCCGAAGCAGCGCCGGCATCCCGGCCGACGTCCTGAACAACCGGATCGTCGAGGGTCTCGACCAGTTACACATCACTGTGAAGTGGGAACCCGAGGGATAGCCTCCGGCGCAAGATGCCTCTTTCGGTGGTTCGTCAGCCGAGCCGAGCGGCGATGATCCGGGCGCAGTCGATCGCCGCCATCCGGCCGCTGTCCACCTCCAGGTCGTAGCGCACGCCGCGGTGCACCATCTCGGCCTGGAGGGCCGCCATCCCGGCCGCCCGGTCGCCGCGCGCGATCTCGCGGCCGGTGGCGATCGCCGCATCGCAGCGGACCCCGACCCACAGCACCTCGATCCCGGCGAAGTGGGGCCGCAACCGCGCCTGCGTCTCGCCGCCGCCCAGGAACACGTCGTCCACGATCACCCGCGCGCCGGAGCGGACCATCGCCGCGATGCCGTCGAGCCAGGCCGCCTCGATGGCGTGGAAGCCCGCGCCGGAGGTGACCGTGCCGTCGCTGGCGATGGCGACGCCGGCGTCGGTCTCGGTGAGCGAGGGGGGGAGGGCGTCCAGCAGGTCGTCGATGCCGAGGCGTAGCCACGGGTCGGGCAGGGTGGCCTGCAGGCAGCGCGAGATGGCGCTCTTGCCGGAACTCGACCCGCCGTTGAGCACGATGATCCGCGCGGCCATGTGGACCTCCTGCGCCCGGTTGCCCAGGCCCTGTGTGCGCTGCCCGCTGTCCGATGTCCGATGCCGCATTATCCCGCCGGCGGCGCAAACGGCGCGCCTGCCGGCAAACAGCCCCCTCTCCGTCGCACAGGGCTCATACCCGGGCAGTTGTGGATCTCCAGGTTGGGGACCCTCCCCAAACCCCTCCCCCGCTGCGGCGGGAGAGGGGCTTTTCGTCGCGATGGGGGCGACATGCGGCGGGTCCGGGAGACCGCCCATGCTGAACCTGTCCGGGGATGCGCTCGCACAGGGAGCGGGGTTGGGGTGCGGGCGTGTGGCGCAACCGAGGGGATCGGCACAGGCCCGGGAATGCGCCTGCCCCCGCTCCCCGGGCGGGGAGCAGGGGCAGGGCTGAAGCCGGATGTGCGGTCGGCCAGGTGGCCGGGTAGCCGGGGTCGGGGAACCCATTCCGGGGCGAGGCCCGGCGCCCGGAGCGGATCAGGTCAGGTGAGGTCAGGTCAGGAGCGGACCCAGACCGAGATGCGGCTGTTGTTGGTGTCGGCGACGAGCACCGTGTTGCCGTCCGGGGAGACGGCGAGGCCGCCCGGGCTCGACACCTGGCCGATGCCGGCGCCCATCGTGCCGAACGTGGATTCCGGGCTCCAGACGGCGCTGGAAACCGAGGGCCGGGTCCAGACCGAGATGCGGCTGTTGCTGCGGTCCGCGATCCAGGCGGAAAGTCCGTTGCCGGAAACGGCGACGCCCGTGGGACCGGTGAACTGGGATGCGCCCGAGCCGATCGAGCCGAAGGTGGTCTGGTTGGTCCAGGTGTCGTTGGTCGGGCTTATCGGGAATGGGATCGTCCAGACCGAGATGCGGTTGTTTATCGTGTCGGCGACCCAGGCGGTCACCACCGGGCCGTTGGAGGTTTGCAGTACGTGCGTCGCCAGGCCATAGGGGGACGACAGGTCGTTCGGCGTGAACCCGAGGCTCCCAAAGCCCGTGTCAGGGTTGGTGTACGGAAAGGTGAAGACGATCACTCCTGTCGGGATCACGGAAAAGAGGAGGGTGCTGTCGGCGAGGAGGCTGACGCTGGGCAGCGGCGACTGCGTCTGCACGGATGAATCGTAGGTCCAGTCGGTGCTGGTGAGGCTGGTCCGCTTCCAGAACTTGATCGCGAAGGAGTAGTAGTCGGCGACCGCCACCACGAGCCCATTCTGCTGCTGGTCCGGATGGAGGGCGATGCCCGGAGGCGCGACGAACTGCGAGGGAGCGGCGCCGGGTTCGCCGAAGGTCGTCTGGTTGGTCCAGGCGGTGCTGGAGGCGTTGGGCCGGGTCCAGACGGAGATGCGGCTGTTGTTGGTGTCGGCGACGAACGCCGTCAGCCCGTCCGTCGAGAGGGCCACGCCGTAGGGGTTCCTGAACTGGCTGGCGCCGGTGCCCTCGGAGCCGAAGGTGGCGACGTTGGTCCACGGCCCGGCGGGAACGGGGGTGCTGCCGCCCTGGCAGAGGCCATCGAAGCAGGAGAGCTTGCCGCAACAGGTCTGCTTCGGCTTGCAGGCCTCCCCCTTGCGGAGGCAGCGGCAGCGGCCCATGCCGTTCTTGCTGGTCCCGCAGAAGCCGGTGCAGCAATCCTTGTCCTTGTCTCAGGCGTTGTCGCGGCCGGAGCCGTCGCCGCAGGGGCCGGCGCCCCCCGGCCGGTTGGTGGGGCCGGGTTCGATGCCGCCCGCGCCGCGGCGGCGGGAGGACCCGCGCGACCCGGCGGCCGCGGCATCGACGGCCGCCCCGCCGAGCAGCACGCCGAGCGCCCCGGTCAGGCCGGAGCGCCTCGTCGCGCCCGCCCCCATCGCCCGCAACGCCGCCGAAATCACGCCGTCGTTCATGGCCATGCCCCTTCCATGCCTGCGCCATCCCGCCCAGGATGGCGGTGCCACCTAGTCACATCCACGATAGCAGCATGGCGATTTCGTCGTCAATCATGACGGTCGCTTATGTGTTGCTGTTTGGATGCTTTACGGTTCCAGCGGGTGTCTCCGGGCAGGTGAGCGGCGGTGGCGGAACAACGGCGCGGCCCCGGCGCGCTGCCGGGGCCGCGTTGCTGTTCCGGAGCGGTGGGAGCGCGCGGGGCGCGCCTACTTCCAGGTGTCGATGACGCTCTCCGGGCGGGCCTTGCCGCCGCGCGGGTAGCGCTTCACGAAGTCGTCGGCGATGTCCTCGAAGGTGACCCACTTGATGCCGGCGTGGCCGTTGATGTACTCGATGAGGCGCTCGAGCATCAGCAGCACCTGCGGGCGGCCGGAGACGTCCGGGTGGATGGTGATCGGGTAGACGGCGTAGTCGTACTCGCGGTAGACCCAGTCGAACTGGTCGCGCCAGATCTGCTCGAGGTCGTGCGGGTTGACGAAGCCGTGGCTGTTGGGGGACTTCTTGATGAACATCATCGGCGGCAGATCGTCGATGTACCAGTTGGCGCCGATCTCGACGAGGTCGGTCTCCTCGCCGCGCTCGAGCGGGCGCATCCACTCCTCGGCCTTCTTCGAGTAGTCGATCTTGGTCCAGGAGTCGCCGACGCGGGCGTAGAACGGGTGGAAGTCGTTGTCCATCCGGCTGTGATCGTACTTGATGCCGTTCTTCAGCAGCAGGCCGACGGTGGCCGCCGAGAGCTCCCACCACGGGGCGACGTAGCCGCGCGGGCGCTGGCCGGAGAACTTCTCGATGAGGTCGATGCACTTGTTGAGGACGGCCTCCTCCTGCACCGGGGTCATCGCCACCGGGTTCTCGTGGGTGTACCCGTGGAGGCCGATCTCGTGGCCGGCGTCGGCGACCATCTTCATCTGCTTCGGGAAGGTCTCGATGCTGTGGCCGGGGATGAACCAGGTGGTGCGGATGCCGTACTTGTCGAAGAGCTTGAGCAGGCGCGGCGAGCCGATCTCGCCGGCGAACAGGCCGCGGGTGATGTCGCACGGCGAATCCTCGCCGCCGTAGGAGCCGAGCCACCCGGCCACCGCGTCCACGTCGATCCCGAACGTGCAGAGGATTTCCTTCTTCGCCATTGCCCGATCCTCCCGTCTGTACCGATCCTGTGGTCCCGAACCGGTTCCGGGCCGGCGCCCGCCGGCCCTCCGTGCGCCCCGGTTCCTGGTTCCCGGTATCCTCGCAGGCCGCGGTCAGGTCGTCCGTTGCTTGCGGAACGCATCCTTGCGGCGAATCATGTCGCCGTCGAACTCGAACAGGTCGCAGCCGCGGACGCTGCGCTTCACCCCGTCCGGGTAGGTGGCCGTGAAGGTCCACTCGCTGGCGCCGCGGTCGCCGGCGACGAAGACGCGGCCATCGTGGAACAGGCCGTCCGGGTAGGTCTCGAAGAAGCGGCGGTAGCCGGCGTGGACGGCCTCGCGGCCCTGGAAGTTCATGCCCTCGAGGTCGGGCCCGAAGGAGGCCTGGTAGCTGCAATCGGCGGCCATGTAGGTCATCAGCAGGTCGGCGTCGTGGCGGTTCCAGGCCTCGCCGAACTCGGCGAGCCGGTCGGCGGTCATCTCGTGGCGCGGCATCGCGTCTCCCCGTGGCGCGGAGCGTGCCCGGCGGCCGCCTCCGGCGCCGGGAATGCTGCCATAATCCGGGCCAACGGCAGACGCCCGGCGGCGCGCCCGCGGCACGGAACCGCGGGCATTGTGCTGGCCCCGGGCGGAGAACGCAATCGCCCCATAAGGCCGCGCCACGCCGCGGCGGCGGGGCAGGGGAGCCACCGCCATGCGACTTGAAGGAACGATCGCCCTCATCACCGGGGCCAGCCGCGGCATCGGCCGGGGCATCGCCGAGGCCTTCGCCCGCGAGGGCGCGAAGGTCGCGGTCAACTACCACGGCAGCCCCGACGCCGCCGCCGAGGTGGTCGAGGGCATCATCGCCGCGGGCGGCGACGCCATCGCCGTCCAGGCCGACGTCTCCGACGAGCAGGACGTCACCCGCATGGTCAACCAGGTGCTCGGCCGATGGGGCCGCATCGACGTCCTCGTCAACAACGCCGGCATCCTCACCCAGTGCCACCTCGCCGCCATGCCCACCACCATGTGGGACGAGATGATGCGGGTCAACCTCCGCAGCGCCTTCCTCGTCACCCGCGCCGTGCTGCCCGGGATGCTCGAACGCAAGCAGGGCCGGATCATCACCGTCGCCTCGCAACTCGGCCTCAAGGGCGCGCCGGACCTCGTCCACTACTCGGCCGCCAAGGCCGCCCTCATCGGCATGACCCGCGCCCTCGCCCGCGAGGTGGCCCCGCACATCCAGGTCAACGCCATCGCTCCCGGCCCCATCGAGACCGACATGGTCGCCGGCATCACCGACGACTGGAAGGCGATGAAGATGGCCGAACTCCCGCTCGCCCGCTTCGGCCAGGTCAACGAGGTCGCCCCCACCGCCGTCTTCCTCGCCTCCGCCGACGGCGCCTACTACACCGGCCAGGTCCTCGGTCCCAACGGCGGCGACGTGATGCCCTAGCCGCCCGCCGCGCGGCGCCGAATGGCACGCAGGCTACAGAATGTGCCCGTTTTTCCGGACCCTCGCCGGTTGACAGCAGCCATTCCGGCAGGACAATACTCGTGTGGATTCACGAACCGCTGGCGAGCGAATCCGCTCCGGGGGTCGGCCGCGCAACGGCGCGGGCCGAACGCAGCCGGTCCGCCGTGCCCGAAGGGGGGCGCGCGGCCCCTATCTATGGAAGCCGCATGGGCCGTTTCGACGGAAAGACCGTCTTTCTCACCGGCGCGGGGTCCGTTTCCGGCATCGGCCGCGCCACCGCGCTGGCCTTCGCCCGCGAGGGCGCCCGGATCGCCGCCGCCGACATCACCACCGACGATCTCGCGGAGACGGTGGAGATGCTGCGGAGCGCGGGAGCGCGGGCCGAGGCGTTCGTCTGCGACGTGGCCGACGAGGCCGCGGTTCGCGCCGCCATTCCGCCTCGGTGAGGCGGGTGAAGGCCTGCTTCTTCGCGATCCCGGCGTTGTTCACCAGCACGTCGAC
>JBJTKE010000427.1:0-1031 GCA_046096285.1 Chloroflexota bacterium | reverse complement strand
GCACAAACCCAAGAATGGCATCATGGGGTTGTCCCTGGCGACGGCCCGGCACGCCGCGTCCCCTTGAGAGGAGAATCCCATGCCATCCATCGATCCCCGGTTCGCCGGCAGCGGCTATGCCCACCCCGAAGTGCTGGTTTCGACGGAATGGGTTGCCGACCACCTTGATGACCCGGCGGTCCGGATCGTCGAGTCGGACGAGGACATCCTGCTGTACGACCTTGGGCACATCACCGGCGCGGTGAAACTCGACTGGCACACCGACCTGCAGGACGAGGTGCGCCGGGATTTCATCGATCGGGCGGGGTTCGAGCGGTTGATGGCGGCGGCTGGCATCAGCAACGGGACCACGGTCGTGTTCTATGGCGACCGGAACAACTGGTATGCCTGCTACACCTTCTGGTTGTTCCGGATGTACGGCCACGAGGACTGCCGGATCATGAACGGCGGGCGCGCCCTGTGGGAGGCCGAGGGACGGCCGCTGGTGCGGGAGTACCCATCGTATCCGGCCACGGCCTACCGGGCGAAGGAGGCCGACCCGTCCGTGCGCGCCTATCGCGACGATGTGCTGGCGATGGTGAACTCCGGCGACCCGCGTCTGATCGACGTGCGATCGCCGCAGGAGTACACCGGCGAGGTCATCCACATGGTCAATTACCCGCAGGAGGGGGCGCAACGCGGGGGGCACGTGCTGGGAGCGCGGAACATCCCCTGGGGCACCGCCGCGAACGCCGACGGCACCTTCAAGAGCGCGGTGGACCTGCGCGGGATTTACGAGACGGAGAAGGGGATCACCCCGGACCGTCCAACCATCGCGTACTGCAGGATCGGCGAGCGGTCGAGCCACACCTGGTTCGTGCTGAAGTACCTGCTGGGCCATCCTGACGTCCGCAACTCCGACGGGTCATGGACGGAGTGGGGCAGCATGGTCGGGGTGCCGATCGCCAAGGGAGCGGATCCGTTCGGTCGGCCCTCCTGATCGAGGGGCGCCCGCGGCCGTCCGCCGGGGTTGCGGCGGCAGAGGCCGCAGG
>JBJTKE010000426.1:0-9923 GCA_046096285.1 Chloroflexota bacterium | reverse complement strand
GCCACGCCCGGCGCGATGGCCCGGCGGCACGCGATGGCGCACACTACCCGGCGGAAACCCGCCGCGCGCCGCCGCATCGTCCGGGCGGGGCGCGGGCGCGGGTTTCCCCTGACGGACCGCCAGCCATCGCCCCGGAGCCGCCCGTGATCTTCAAGTTCTTCAAGCGCAAGAGCGCGGAGCCCGACGTCCAGATCGAGCAGGCGATGGAGAAGACCCGCCGCGGCGTCTTCTCCGAGATCACCCGCCTGTTCGATCGCGCCGCCATCGACGAGGACCTTTACGAGGAACTGGAGATGCTGCTCATCCAGGCCGACGTCGGCTGGGACGTGAGCCAGAAACTGGTGGCCGGCCTGCGCGAGCGGGTGGAGGCCAACCGCATCCAGGACCACCGGCAGGCCCGCGAGATCCTGCGCGAGGAGATGATCCAGTTGCTGGAGGCCTCCATGCGCAACCGGCAGGTGAAGATCCTCCAGCGCGGCGTGCCCTTCGTCATCATGGTGGTCGGGGTCAACGGGGTCGGCAAGACGACCTCGATCGCCAAGCTCGCGGCCTGGCACAAGGCCTTCGGGCGCTCGGTGATGCTGGCGGCCGGCGACACCTTCCGCGCCGCCGCCATCGACCAGCTGAAGATCTGGGGCGAGCGGCTCGACGTCCCGGTGATCGCCCACGAGCAGGGCGGCGACCCCGGCGCGGTCGTGTTCGACGCCATGCAGGCCGCCCACGCCCGCAACATCGACGTGCTGATCGTGGACACCGCCGGCCGCCTCCACACCAAGCACAACCTGATGGCCGAGCTCACGAAACTCCGCAAGATCATGCAGAAAACCGTCCCCGACGCTCCGCAGGAGACGATCCTGGTGATCGACGCCACCACCGGCCAGAACGGCCTCGTCCAGGCCCGCGAGTTCTCCGGCGCCGTGGCCATCTCCGACATCATGATCGCGAAGCTCGACGGCACCGCGAAAGGCGGCATCGCCTTCGCCGTCGCAAAGGAGATCGGGACGCCGATCGCCTACGTCGGCACCGGCGAGAAAGCGGTCGATATGGCCGAATTCCGCCCGGAGACGTACGTTGATTCGCTGTTCTTTGGGGAGGGGGAGGGATTCTAGGCTTGTAGCTTGTGGCTTGTGGCTTGTGGCTTGTGGCTTGTCGGCTTGTGGGCTTCGGGAACAACCGACCGCGGGAAGGGCGCGGCCATTCGGGAAGGTGATTCTCACTTCCTTGCTTGCTAGGGGTGCATAAAGGGAGGTTTCACTTGTCCGTCCAAAGCTTTCGCGATCTTCGCGTGTGGCAATCAAGCATGAATCTCACAGTCGCGATCTATCTCCTCTCTCGCGAGTTTCCTCGCGAAGAGCTTTATGGGCTGACTTCGCAGCTGCGGCGGGCTGTCGCCTCGGTGCCCGCGAACATCGCGGAAGGGCGGCATCGTGCGCACGTCAAGGAATATCTCCATTTCCTGAGCATCGCCAGAGGGTCCCTTGCGGAAACCGAGACGTTTCTCGAGCTGGCATTACGACTTGGCTATGCGGATTCATTCGCCCTTGAACCTATACTCACTCTGGCTGGTGAAGTTTCGCGCCAGCTCAACGCGATGCAGCAGGCGCTCGCACGCTCGGCCACCCATTGACCCTCCGACTTCCTTAACGACCACAAGCCACAAGCCACAAGCCACAAGCCCCCCGGAGCAATCATGTTCGAATCCCTCACAGACCGGCTCAACGAGACGTTCGGCAAGCTTGGCAAGAAGGGCCGGCTGACGGAGCAGGATGTCGACGAGGCGATGCGCGAGGTGCGGCGCGCGCTGCTGGAGGCCGACGTCAACTTCAAGGTGGCGAAGGACTTCGTGGCGGCGGTGCGCGAGCGCGCGGTCGGGCAGGACGTGCTGCGGTCGCTGACGCCGGCGCAGTCGGTCATCGCGATCGCGAACGAGGAACTGATCAAGGTCCTCGGGGAGCAGCCGGAGGGGCTGAAGTACCCGGACCGGCCGCCGCAGATCATCATGCTGGTCGGCCTGCAGGGGTCGGGCAAGACCACCCACGCCGGGAAACTGGCGCTGCACCTGCGCAAGGGGGGCAAGGCGCCCCTGCTGGTCGCGGCCGACGTCTACCGCCCGGCGGCCATCACGCAATTGCAGACCCTCGGCAAGCAGGTGAACATCCCCGTCTTCGAGATGGGCGCCACGACCAGCCCGGTGGAGATCGCGAGAAACGCGATCCGCCACGCCAACGAGCGGGGCCTCAACCCGGTCATCATCGACACCGCCGGGCGCCTCCAGATCGACGAAACGCTGATGCAGGAACTGGTGGACATCCGCGACGCAGTGAACCCCACCGAGATCCTGCTGGTCGCCGACGCCATGACCGGCCAGGAGGCCGTCGGCGTCGCCCAGACCTTCCACGACAAGGTGGGCGCCAGCGGCCTCATCCTCACCAAGATGGACGGCGACGCCCGCGGCGGCGCGGCCCTCTCCATCCGCGCGGTGACCGGGGTGCCGATCAAGTTCATCGGCACCGGGGAGAAGCTCGACGCCCTCGAACCGTTCTACCCCAACCGGCTGGCCGGGCGCATCCTCGGCATGGGCGATGTGCTCTCGCTGATCGAGCGCGCCCAGGAGACGATGGCCGGCGAGGAGAACCCCGAGGAACTGCAGGCCCGGATGCTCAAGGGGCAGTTCACCCTGGAGGACTTTCTCGACCAGCTCCAGAAGATCAAGAAGATGGGCCCGCTGAACCAGCTGCTGGAGATGATCCCCGGGCTCGGCGCGCAACTGCGGCAGGCCAAGGCCCAGATCTCCGACGACGACTACAAGCACATCGAGGCCATCATCTACTCCATGACCCCCGAGGAGCGGCGCACCCCGGACATCATCGGCAAGCGCCGCTCGGCCCGGATCGCGAAGGGCTCCGGCCGCAGCGTCCAGGAGGTCAAGGCGCTCATCAAGCAGTTCGAGGAAATGCAGAAGATGATGGCCCAGATGGGCAAGTTCGCGAAGAAGGGCAAGATGCCCCCCGGCATGGGCCGCGGCGGCGGCATCCCGGGGCTGCCGTTCTAGGCGGGCTTGTGGGCGTGTGGGCTTATGGGCTTGTGGGCTTGTGGGCTTGTGGGCTTGTAGGCTTGAAGGCTTATGGGTGGTCGGGCCCGCTATGCGGTGATCGCGCCACGGACGCGCAACGATCAGCAACCAACGACCCGACGGCCCCGAAGGCTGCGCGCCGCCAAGCCACAAGCCACAAGCCGCCGGCCCACAATCCCATAAGCCGCCAGCCCACAAGCCCACACGCCCACAAGCCCCCACAGGAGACCGCCATGCACCGCACCATCCTCGTCATCGCCGGCACGGTCGTGATCGCGCTCGGAATCGCGGGAAGCGCCGCGCTGGGGCCGGCGCGGGCGCAGGAGAGCACCTTCGACCTGCCGGGCGCGGCCACCCCCGCCCCGCCGCGGCCCGAGATCGAGGGCGTCGCGTTCGTCGACGTCTGGTCCAACCGCCACACCGAGGGGCCCGTGCAGTACGACCAGGACCCCCCGGCCGGCGGCCCGCACAACCCCACCTGGCAGAGCTGCGGCTTCTACGACGTGCCGGTGCCCACCGAGCGCGCCGTCCACTCGCAGGAGCACGGCGCGGTCTGGATCACCTACCGGGCCGACATCGCCGACGCCGACCTGAAGGCCATCCGCCAGCTTGCGAAGCGCAATCCCTACGTCCTCGCCTCCCCCTACGAGGGCCTCGCCCATCCGCTGGTGGCCTCGGCGTGGGGCGCGCAACTCGCGCTCGACTCCGCCGCCGACCCGCGCCTGCAGGCCTTCGTCGAGTTCTACGCCAACAGCCCCGACGGCCCGGAGTTCGGCGCGCCCTGCGCCGACAGCGGCACCGATTCGGTGGACCCCATCGCCTTCCCGGCCGGCGCCACGCCGCTCGCCCAGCCCGCCGCCACCCCGGGCGCCACGCCCGCGCCCTGACGACCCCGCGCCCGGGCGCGCCGACCGGCGCGGCGGCCCGCCGCCGGGTTCACCCGCGCCTCATCTGATGCTACTGGTACAGTCCGTCGCGTGATTTCGATGCGGTCCGGCGCGGAGCCGGGCCGCGCCAGCGGAGAACTGCCGGTGCCTTCACGCCGCCGCCTGCCAGCCGCCGCCGTGGCCGTCGCCGGGTCGATCCTGGCGGTGGTCATCGGCTGGCGCCTGATGGCCGCTCCCGTCCCGGTCCCGAACCTGCCCGCGGCGGGCGGCGGGGTCTGGGCCGCGAATGTTTCCGGGGCGTGGGGGCAGCCGGGCGCCGCGCCGAACGCGGCCGGGCGGCGCACTCCCGCGGCCGAGCCCGCCATCATCGGCGGCGCGCCGGTGCCGTCCGGGACCTACCGCTTCATGACCTTCCTCACCCGGGACGGCGGCCAGTTGTGCGGCGGCGCGCTCATCACGCCGAACCACGTGCTCACCGCCGCCCACTGCATGGCTGGCGGCGCAACCGCCTCCAGCCTGATGGCCTACATCGGCGGCAACGTGAAGTCCGGCGGCATCCCGCAGGGCGGGCTCACGCGCACCGTGTCGCAGATCGCGGTGCATCCGCTCTGGAACCCGGTCACCAGGGATTACGACGCCGCCGTGCTCACGCTCGGGCAGGCGGTGCCGCCCGCGGCGGGCGGGGGCGTCGATCCGCTGCCGCTGACCGGGTCGGGGTCCTCGCTCGGGCTGGCCCCCGGCACATCGCTCACCGTCGCGGGCTGGGGCCAGACCAGCCTCACCCCGCCCGCCTACCCGTCGCAGCTGATGGCGGTCAACGTGCCGGTGCAGGCAAACCCGGCCTGCGCCGCCAACGGCCCGGCGTACAACCCCGACACCATGTTCTGCGCCGGGCCGCTGGCAGGCGGCCAGGACTCCTGCTTCGGCGACAGCGGCGGACCGATCTTCCTCAACAGCGGCGGCGTGCTGACCGAGATCGGCATCGTGAGTTGGGGCCAGCAATGCGCGCTCCCCAACCTGCCCGGGGTGTACGCCAAAATCGCCAACCCCCTGATCCACAGTTTCATCATGACCGCCATCGGCGCGCCGATCCCCACCCCGACGCCCGTGCCGGACACCACCGGTCCCACCGTCTCCATCCAGCAGCCCGGCAAGGGCGACACCGTGAGCGCCCCGTTCACCGTCAAGGTTCGCGCCAGCGACCCCTCCGGCGTGCGCAAGGTGGAACTCGAGCGCTGCGTCCGCAACGCCTGCCAGCGGGTCGGCACGGATTCCTCCGCCCCCTACTCCTTCCGGGTCGACGCACCGAAGGGCAAGGTGACCCTCCGCGCGACCGCCACCGACCAACTGGGCAACTCGCGGAAGTCGAAGAAGGTGGCGGTCACGGTGAAGTAGCCCCGGCCGCGAGGTATCAGGACCGGGGCCTCCCTCCTCCTGTGAGATGAGCAACCATCGACGCCGGGCGTTTCGCCGCCCTCGCAGGAGTCCGCCGTGTTCGGGACGACCGATTCCCCCCGTGACCGCTCGCTTGCCACGCCCCGGCCGGGCGCGGGCGCGCGCCTCCGCGGCGCGCTTGCACGCGTCGCCGCCGCGGCCGCCATCGCCGCCCTGGCGATCGTCCCGGCGGCGTCCCCCTCGGCCGTGCCCGGTGCAGATGCGGGCAAGCGCCACCGCGCCGAACGCCCGGCCTCCACCCTCCGCGAGGAAGACGCGGGAGCCGGAGCGGGAGCGCGCGGCGGGCGCGGTCACGGCGCAGGGGTGAAGCCGCAGATCATCGGCGGGTCGCCGGTCCCCGCCGGGACGTACCGGTTCACCACCTTCCTGAACATCACCATCGGTGCCTACACCTACCTGTGCGGCGGGTCGCTGATCGACGCCAGCCACGTGCTCACCGCCGCGCACTGCGTGGACGGGGCGAGCGCGGCGGGCATCAAGGCGTGGATCGGCGGCAACCAGATGGGTGACCAGGGCCCGCTGGGCGCGATCCAGCGCTCCGCCAGCGCGGTGCAAGTGCATCCGTCCTGGAACGGCAACACCACCCAGTACGACGCGGCGGTGATCACGCTGGGCCAGGCGGTTCCTCCCGCGGCGAGCGGCGGCGTCGATCCCATCCGGCTGGCCGGTTCAGGGTCCGGCTACGGGCTCGGGGCGGGCACGCCGCTGACGGTGGCGGGCTGGGGCGTGGTCAACGAGAACACGCAGTCGCTCGCCAGCCAGTTGATGGCCGTCTCGGTGCCGGTCCAGTCCGACGCCTACTGCGAGAACCAGTACTGGGGCAGCAGCTACTCCACCGCGGTCAACTTCTGCGCTGGTCCGCAGGGCGGCGGCAAGGACTCCTGCCAGGGAGACAGCGGCGGCCCGATCTTCTTCTACGACGGCGCGACCTACACCCAGATCGGGGTGGTCAGCTGGGGCTACGGCTGCGCCGACGCCGGGTACCCTGGCGTCTACACCCGATTGGCCAATTCCTCGATCAGCAACTTCGTGAACGGCATCCTCGGCAACCCGCTGCCGCCCGCGCCGCCCGCGCCGGTGGATGTCGCCGCGCCCAGCGTGCGGATCACCAGCCCCGCCCGCAACAAGCTCGTCCGGCCGTCGTTCACCGTCAACGTCGCCGCCAGCGACGACACCGGCATCCGCGGCGTGGAACTGCAGCAATGCTTCGGATCGCGCTGCACGAAGATCGCCACCGACAACGCCGCCCCGTTCTCCTTCCGCATCACCGGCCCGAGCGGCAAGGCGGTCATCCGCGCGGTCGCCACCGACCTCGCCGGGCATACCGCGAGTTCCGCCAAGGTGCCGTTCTACGTCCGCTGACCGATGTCAAATGGACGCTGGCGCGGCTGCCGTGCATCCCCTACGCTGTGGGCAACGTCCGGTTGTCGCGCAGCGCTGGGGGTCACCATGATGCGTCGGGCACTTGCACTCATCGTTGCTGCCGTCCTCGCCGCCGGGTCGATGCCGGCAGGCGGAAGAGGCGGCGCTGCCTCGCCCGCGGCGGCGGGCGCCGCGGATCGGTACATCGTCCAGACGGGACCGTCGGCGGGCGACCCCGCCGCCGTGGCCGCGGACCTGGCGAAGCGGTACGGCATCGCCCCGGGCCACGTCTATCGTACGGCGATCCGCGGCTTCTCGGCCCGCATCCCGGGGTCCGCGATGGCCGCGGTCCGGGCCGACCGCAGGGTCCGGCAGGTCTCGCCGGACACCGAGTTCCGGCCGCACATCCCGCGGCCGGAGCCCTTCTCACAGCCGCGCGACTTCCCGGCGACCGGCCAGACCACGCCGCCCGGCATCGCCCGCATCCAGGCTCCGGAAAACCCGCTGTTCGGGGCCGGCCCGGTCGATGTCGACGTCGCGGTGATCGACACCGGGGTCTGGGCCGGGCACCCGGACCTCAACGTCGTCGGCGGCCGCAACTGCGTGCAGAACGAACCCAACCGCGATCTTTTCGGGCACGGCACCCACGTTGCCGGCACCATCGGCGCGATCGACAACGACTTCGGCGTGGTCGGCGTCGCCCCCGGCGCCCGCATCTGGTCGGTGAAGGTGCTCGACCGGAACGGGGCGGGCCGATGGAGCGACGTCATCTGCGGGATCGACTGGGTGGCCGCCAACGCCAGCGTCATCGAAGTCGCCAACATGAGCCTCGGCGGCTACTGGGGCGTCGACCTGGACGATGGTCGCTGCGGGCGCAGCCTCGGCGACGCCTACCACGCCGCGATCTGCGCCGCCGTCCGCGCCGGCGTGGTCTTCGTCGTCGCCGCTGGAAACGCCTGCTCCGACGCGCGGCTGTTCATCCCGGGCGGCTACCCGGAAGCGATCACCGTGGCGGCGTTCGCCGACACCGACGGGCAACCCGGCGGCTACGGCCCCGCGGGCACGTCCAAAGGGTGCGGCGAGGACGGACTGCCCATTCCCAACAACGACGACTCCATCGGCGCGTTCACCAACACCGGCAAGCCGGTCGACCTCTGGGCGCCGGGCGTCAACGTGCTCTCCACCTATCTGCCGGACCCGCTCAGCTCGAACCGGCCCTACGCCGTCCTCAGCGGCACCAGCATGGCGGCCCCGCACGCCGCCGGGGCCGCCGCGCTGATCCTGGCCGCCAACCCCTCGCTGAAGCCGTCGGCGGTGAGCGGGCGGCTGGTCTCCGGCGCCGAGCGGCGGCGGCTCCCCAACGGCTACGCTGGCGCGGAGTGGAACGGCAAGCGCAAGGAGAGCTACCGCGCCCGGATCGTCAACCTGAACGACGGCCCGGCCTGGCCGCCGCAACCCTACGCAGGCGGCTGACCGGCCCCCTCGCCGGCGCGGCGCTCCCGCATCCACCAGCACCCGCGCGCCTGCCCGGGCCGGTTCGGCTTGCCCCGCCGCGGCCCGCTCCGTCGCGCGGACGGGCGCAGCCGGGGGCCTCCGCCGGTTTGCGCCGCGCCAACGGCCGCTTTCCGGCAACCCTGTAAAAATCCCTCAATTGAGGGAACCGCCATCCCGGCGGGGCTGGTAGCATGAGCTTCGCGACAAACTGGGCTTACCGCGCCAGGCGACCAGCGCCTAAGGGATGCGTCATGACCGAATCTTCCCGGGTTCCCGGCTCATCGCGGATCGTCCGGGTCTTCTCGATCCTCGCGTTGCTGGCCATGCTGGCCACCGCGCTCCAGCCGGGAGAATCGCTGGCGCGCATCCAGCACTCGCCGCGCATCGTCGGCGGCTCCGAGGTCCCCGCCGGAACCTACCGCTTCATGGCCTACCTGCGGATCGGCAGCTACCTCTGCGGCGGCTCGCTGATCGACGCAACCCACATCCTGACCGCCGCCCACTGCGCCAAGGGCGCGAGCGCGAGCAGCATCACCGCCTACATCGGCGGCGGCACGGTCAGCGGCGGCGTGCCCACCGGCAGCATCGTGCGCACGGCGTCGGCGGTCGCGGTTCACCCGCAGTACCGCTCCTCGTCGATGGTGAACGACGCCGCCGTCATCACGCTCAGCCAGCCGGTGCCGAGCGCGGCCAACGGCGGCATCGATCCCATCAGCTTCGTGCCCTCCGGCTCCACCCTCGGGCTGGCCGAGAACCAGTTGCTCACCGTCGCCGGCTGGGGGACCACCAGTTCGGGCGGCAGCCTTCCCGGCAAGCTGATGGCCGTGGACGTGCCCGTCCAGACCGACGCCTACTGCAAGCAGCAATACCGGCTCACCGACGCGCAGGTGGCCGCCATGTTCTGCGCCGGCCCGAAGGAGGGCGGGAAGGACTCCTGCCAGGGCGACAGCGGCGGCCCCATCTTCTTCCTGAACAACGGCGTCTACACGCAGGTCGGCATCGTCAGCTGGGGGACCGGCTGCGCCTGGGCCGGGTACCCGGGCGTCTACTCCCGCGTCGCCGCCCCGGCGATCAACTCGTTCATCGCCGGCTTCCTCGCGCCCGCCCCGCCGCCCAGCGACGTCACCGCGCCGAGCGTCGCCATCACCTCCCCCGTGAACGGCACCACCTCCGGGTCCGCGGTCACCGTCGAGGTCTCCGCGACCGACGCCGGTTCCGGGGTGGCGGGCGTCGCCCTGCGCATGTGCCAACTCCGCGCCTGCCGCGATGTCGGCGTGGATTCCGCCGCTCCCTACTCCTTCAAGCTCACGCTCAAGCCGGGCCAGTACACCTTCACCGCGACCGCCACCGACCGGGCGGGCAACAGCGCCACCTCGAGCGCGGTCACCATCAGCGTGGCCAAGACCGCCGGGAAAGCCGCGGTCAAGGCCGACAACGCCAGCCGCCACCGGGACGCCGGCGCGGCCCGCGGCCACACCGACCGTCGCGGCGGGAAATCCGGTCCGGCCGAGGGCCGCGGCCGCTGATAGCCCTCCGGTCCGCGAACGACGAATCCGATCGACCGGCGCGGGCCCCGGCTTGCGGCCCCCCCCGGGTAATTGTGCGGGCGGCCGAACCCGCCCCGCAGCGGTTTACCCGGGGGGCCAAGAAAC
>JBJTKE010000425.1:0-3715 GCA_046096285.1 Chloroflexota bacterium | reverse complement strand
GTCCTCGACCTTGACCCAGGCCGGGATCTCCTCGCCGGCGATGTACTTGTCCATCGTGGCGAAGGCGATCGGGCCGAAGAACGGGCTGGACTCGACGGAGGCCCCGAGCTTGCCCTCGATGATGGCGTCGAGCGCGGCGTTCTCGCCGTCGATCGACACGAGGATGATGTCCTTGCCCGGAACCTTGCCGGCCTCCTCGATCGCGGCGATGGCGCCGATCGCCATCTCGTCGTTGTGGGCGTAGACGGCGGTGACCTCGGGGTGCGACTGGAGCAGCGTCTGCATCACCTCGCGGCCCATGTCGCGGTTGAAGTCCGCGGTCTGGGAGGCGATGATCTCCATCCCGGCGTGCTCGCCTTCGGCGGTCGGGGTTTCGCGGAACATGCCCTTCAGGTAATCGTCGAACCCGGTCTTGCGGTCGATCGCCGGGTCGGAGCCAGTGGTGCCTTCGAGCTCGATGATCTTGGCGGTGCCGCCGGTCGCCTTGACCAGCCACTCAGCCGCCCGCCGGCCCTGGTCGACAAAGTCGGAGCCGATGAACGTCACGTAGTCCTCGCCGGGCTTGGCGATGGCGTGATCGACGTCGCGGTCGATCAGGATCACCGGGATGCCGGCCGCCTTCGCCTCCAGCACGATCGGCGCGATCGCCTGCGACTCGCGCGGCGGGAAGATCAGGATGTCCGGCTTCTGCGCGATCAGCGACTTGAGGTCGGCGATCTGCTTGGCGGTGTCCTCGTTGGCGTTGGTCTCGATCAGGGTGTAGCCGCGGGCCTTGGCCTCGTCCTGCATGGACTTGGACTCGCCCAGCCGCCACGGGTTCGCGCTGCCGACCTGCGAGAACCCGACGGTGTAGGTGTCCTTCTTGGCCAGCGGCGGCGGCGCGGCGACGGCGATGCCGGAGAGCCGGCCCCCCGCCACGATGACGCCGGCGCCCGCGGCCGACAACTGGAGGATGGTCCGGCGGCTCAACGAACGATGGAACATGACCTCGATCCTTTCCTCGGCGGCCGATCGCCCTCGACGCCGCCACGAAGCGCCCGCCTCCGGGCACGCGAGGTCTCGCCATTCGCCCCTGCCGCCCACCGTCGGGCGAGAAGCGGGCTACACCCCGGCGGGATTCTATCGTCAGCGGGCGACCCGTCAATAGGCGCTTCCACAGGGACCGGCGCATCGCCAGGAGGAGATCAGGCATCAGTCATCATGACGAGGCCATCCTCCGCGTTCGCCACCGCCGCGAGCGCGCCGAGCCGGGCGTCCATCAGCCTGCCGAATGCATCCCGCAGGCGGGGAGACCGGCCGAGCGCCGCGGCGAAGCCCTCGCGGGTCAGCACCGCAAGGCGGACCAGGGTCAGCGCGCGCACCGTCGCGGTCCGCGGGCCGCCAGCCAGCAGCGCGATCTCCCCGAAGCAGTCGCCGCCGCCCAGCCGCGCCACCGGGCGCTCGGCCCGGCCGCTGCCGACCGACACCTCGGTCATCCCGTCCAGCACGAGGTAGAAGGCATCCGCCTCGTCGCCCTGCCGCACGATCTCCACTCCGGCGGGGACGTCGGCGATGCTCATCGCCGCGGCAATCTCGCGCAGATCGTCCTCCCCGAGCCCAGCGAAGACCGGGGCCCGGCGCAACACGTCGATGGGCTCGTTGGCGAGCCGGGCGCCCCCGTCCGCGGCATCCTGCTGCCGGTCGTGCAGGCGGCGGAAGAGGCCGCCCGCGGCCATCAACCCGGCGAAGGTTCCCTCCTCCGCCAGCCTGCCGCGTTCCAGCACGAAGATGCGGTCCATCTCCCGGAGCGACCCGAGCCGGTGCGTGATGCTGATCGTGGTGCGCCCGCGGGCCGCGCCGCGCAGGACCGGGAGCAGGTCCGCCTCCGTTTGCGGGTCGAGCGCGCTGGTGGCCTCGTCGAGGATCAGGATCTCGGGATCCCGCAGCAGGGCGCGGGCGATGGCCAACCGCTGCCGCTGGCCGCCGCTGATCCGCACCCCGCGCTCGCCAAGCACGGTGTCCAGTCCCGCGGGCAGGCTGGCGATCAACTCCCCGAGGTGGGCCGCCTCGGCCGCCCCGGCGATCTCCGCGTCCGACGCCCCCGTACGGCCCACCGCGATGTTCTCCCGCAGCGAGCTGTTGAACACGAAGGTCTCCTGGAACACGATCCCCGCCTGCCCGCGCACCGAGGCGATGGCGAATTCACGGAGATCGGCCCCGTCGAGCAGGACGCGCCCGGAGCCGGGATCGTGGAAGCGCAGCAGCAGCCCCACCAACGTGCTCTTGCCGCACCCGGACTGCCCGACGATGGCGACGTTCGAGCCGGCAGGAATCTCGAGGCTCAGCCGGTCCAGGATGGGCCGTCCCGGTTCATAGCCGAACGAAACCTCCTGCAGCGCGATGCCCTGCCGCGGCGGCCCCGCGGGGCGCGCCCCCGGCGCGTCCGCGATGGTCAGCGGCTCGTCCAGCACCTCCTCGACCCGGTCCAGCGCGCCAGCGGCTTGCTGGACCTGCTGCCCCAGTCCGGAGATCGCCGCCACCGGCAGGAACAGCGACGGCAGCAACGCGATGAACGCCATCAGCCCGCCGCTGGTGAGGTCGCCCCGGATGACCATCCAGCCGCCCACCGCGAAGATCAGCAACTGGCCGAGGGTCTGCGCCAGTTTGTTCGACGCCTCGTAGAGCGAACTGGTGACGATCAGCCGCATGGTGGCCTCGGTGCGGGCCTGCAGCACGTCGCGGAAGCGGCCGATCACCCGCTGCTCCGCGCCGAACGCGCGCGTCATCGCCACCGAGGCGAGCGCTTCCTGGACCATCGCGGCCGCGTCTCCCCAGAGCCGCTGCACCTGCACGCTCTGCTCCTCGATGCGGCGGCGCAGCAGCAGATAGCCGAGGCCGAACACCGGCACGGTGGCGATCGCGAACAGCCCCAGCAACGGGTTCAGCGCGAGCAGCGTCACCGCGGCGAAGAAGGCCCGCAGCACCAGCACCACCGACGATGAGGCAAGTTGCCAGAGGACCGCCTCGAGGTCATCGACATCGCCGCCCATGCGCTCCATCAGGTCGCCGACCGAGGATCTGGCATGGAAGGCCTGCGGCAGGGCCTGGATGCGGGAGAACAGCTTCAGCTTGAGATCGATGATCACCCGCTCGTTGATCCAGGCGTTGACGTAGGCCCGGCGCATGCCAGCGAGCACATCGATCAGGAACAGCGCCAGCATCGCCCCGATCACCAGCAGGAGCCCGCCCACATCCTTGCCGGGAAGCACGGTGTCGATCAGGTACTTGGTCGCCAGCGGGAGCGCGATGCCGAAGGCGATGTCGAAGGCCACGTAAGCAAAGGTCTCGAGCTGTCGCCGCCAGTAGGGCCGAAACAGCGGGATCAACTGGCCGACGAGCGCACGGAACACGCTGCGCTCGCCAGAGCGCGCGGCCTGCTTCAGCCAGTCCTCCTCCATCGTTCCCAGCGACATGCGGAACGCGGCCGCCAGCGCCCGGTCCCGCCGGGCCGGATCGTGGCCGGCGACCGCCTGCGCCACCGCACCGGCGCCGAACTGCCGGATGGCCCAGTCGACGAGGGCGGCCGCGGCCAGCCGCCACTCGTCGAGGCGCTCCGGGGAGAGGGTCGCGGGGTTCGCGGTCAGCAGGCCGGCGGCCGATCCATCCCGCGCCGCCGACCTGCTGGTCGAGGGGGTGGCTGGCGTCGCGGCGGCACGAGCGGGGTTGGGCCCGTCGC
>JBJTKE010000424.1:0-3260 GCA_046096285.1 Chloroflexota bacterium | reverse complement strand
GATCACGCTCCCGGAGAGGGAGCACCGGTCCCAACGGCCCGCGCGGGATCACGCGCCGTACATCCGCCGGGCATTGCCGATCAGGATCGCCTCCGCGATCTCCGGGCCCTCCGCCTCGGTGATGTAGCCGCGCGCGTGCAGCGTGCCGAGCACGCGCGCCAGCGCCTGCCTGGAGACCTTCGCCGCCAGCCAGGTCTGCTCCGGCCCGGAAAACGCATCGGAGCCGAAGAAGATGCGGTTGAACGGCGCCAGGTCGAGCGCCTTCTCGAAGATGCGGTCGGTCGCCACCACCGCGAACGGCACCCCCTCCGACAGGTCCATCCAGACGTTCGGCAGCGCGGAGGCCATCCATGACGCCTCCTCCACGTAGGGGTAGGTGTGGATCAGCACCACCCGCGTCTCCCGGTACTGCGGCTGCTTCAGCGTCTCGTTCAGCAGGGCCGGGTTGCACCGTGCCAGCACGATGTCCGGGTCGCCGATGCCGGTGTGGATGTGGAAGGAGACGCCGAGATCGCGGCAGAGCCGCAGCGTCCGGAAGATCAGATGGTCGCGCAGCATCTTGCTGGCCATCATCCGGTCCGGCTCGGCCAGCGCGAGGGCCAGCCCGCGCGCGCCCATCTCGTCCGGCTCGTTGGCGAGATCGAGATCCAGCCCGGTCCGATAGGCGATGATCGACTTGACCGCGATGAACCCCTCCTCGCCGAGCGCCCGCCGGATGCCGCCCTCGAAGGCGCGGACGAACTCGCCGAAGTCGCTCACCCGGCGGTCGAGCAGGGCCTTGATCGGCGGCTCGATCCGGTAGACCGGGTAGAGCGTGGTCGGCACCCGCCTGCGGAACTCGGTCATGTCCACCGGCGGCTGCGGGTAGCCGGTGTCGATCACCAGCCCCTGCACGCCCTCGCTGGCGAACAGCCGCTTCACATATTCGCCCTCGTCGCCGACCGCGGCCCGCGCCCGCGCCACCGCGGCGGCGGTCGGCTCGCACCCGAGGAACTTCGCCAGTTCGCGGGTCGCCCAGCGCTGGTAGATCATCGCGTCGCGGTGGGCGATGGACTCCGGCGAGCCGTCCCGCGTGCCCACGAAGGTGTCCAGCGGCTCATACCGCTCCGGGTTCAACTCGAACAGGTACGGGTGGCAGTGGTTGTCGATGACCGGGATCTCGGAGAAGTCGTACATCGTTGCCTCCGTGCTCGTGGCTTGTTGGCTTGTGGGCTGATGGGCTCATAAGCCCACAAGCCCACACGCCCCCGATCTACCCTCGCAGGTACGTGTCCCGCTCCCATTCGGAGACGGTGGTCTCGTATTCGGCCAGTTCGAAGCGCTTGACGCGCAGCCATTCCGGGCCGATCACCGGGCCGAGCGCGGCCATCACCACCGGATCGGCCTCCACCGCGTCGAGCGCCTCGTTGGCCCGCCGCGGCAGCAGCGCAACGCCCTGGCGCGCGAGCGCTCCGGGGTCGAGCATCCCGAGATCGCCCTCCGCGGGCGCGCCGAGCGGCAGACCGCGTTCCATGCCGTCCAGCCCCGCCGCCAGCAGCGCGGCCAGGAACAGGTAGGGATTGCTCAGGTTGTCCCCGGAGCGGAACTCCACCCGCCGCCGCCTGCCGCCGGGAATGCGCACCAGCGAGGAGCGGTTGGCGATGGCGTAGGCCGCGTGCGCGGGCGCCCACGATCCCGGCTGCAGCCGCTTGTAGCTGTTGGCGGTGGGGGACCCCACGCCGACGAGGGCCCGCCCGTGCGCGAGGATGCCCGCCAGGAACCCCTGCCCGAGGTCCGACAGCCCGCTCGGGTGCCCCTCCCCCTCGGAGACGCTGGCGCCCTCGAGATCGGTGAGGCTCAGGTGCACGTGCAGCCCGCAGCCGCCCATCTGCTCGCTGAACTTCGGCATGAAGGTGGCCACCAGCCCGTGCCGCCGGGCGATGGCGCGCACGACGTCCTTCGTGGTCACCAGGTTGTCGGCGGCGCGCATCGGGGCGTCGTGCTTGAGGTTGACCTCGAACTGCCCCGGCGCCCATTCCGCCGCAACCTGCTCGACCGCGACGCCCATCCCCTCGAGCATGTCCGAGATGGCGTGCAGCACCTCGGCCTGCTCGTCGAGCGCGGCGATGGAAAACATGCCGCGGTGGGAGAGCGGCGCGGCTCCGCCGTCGGCGGTGAGACCGTCGAGCCGGAAGAAGTACCCCTCCGGTTCGAACGCCGCCTGCACCCCGAGCCCGCGCGCGGCGAGGGCCACCACCTGCCGCTGGAGCATCGTGCGCGGGCAGCCGTCCCACGGGTCGCCGCCCTCCTCGCGCATCCAGCAGATGACGCGGGCGGTGTCCGGCATCAGCGGATAGGGATTCAGCGCCTCCGGATCCGGCACGGCGAAGAAATCGCCGCTGTCGGCAGCGAAGGCCGTATCTGCCGGGGAGTGGTCGCGCAGGCCGTGACCGAGGTTGGCCTTCGCGAAGGTGATCCCCTTCGCCTCCGTGCCGGCGAAGCGCGAGCGCGGCACGGACTTGCCCTGCGAGCGCCCGTTGTAATCGGTGTAGACGACCCAGAGATGCTCGACGCCGTCGCGGTCGAGCCGCGCGGCCAGCCCCCCGGGAGTCCGGTCTGACGTCATCGTAAGCCCTCCCGCCGCGCCGGTCCCCGGCCGGATTCGAGGGTGCAATCGTAGCACCGCCGGGGCCGTTCTCCGTGGCCCCGGCGGCGGATTGCCGGGATCGCCGTGCCGCGACGGCGGCGGGAATCAGTGGCAGGAACCGGCGCCGCGGTCGCTGAACGGCGCGCCCGGGCTGATGGCGACCGCGTCGAACGCCCAGTCATAGCCGTCCGGGCGCAGGGTAAGTTCCAGCACCCCGCTCACGCCCGTTTGCCGGACCACGCTGTTGGGGGACACCCGCCTGATCGGGTAATACTCGCCGCCGCCCGTGCCGACGATGAACGCTCGCATCCCGGCCGGTGCGGCCTCGCCGTCTCCGTTCATAGGAGCGAAGCGCTCGTAGTGATGGTCGTGACCGTTGAGCGCCACGTCCACGCCGCCGCCGGCGAGCGTTCTCCAGAGGGCATCGACATAGGCCGCATCGCCGTGATCTCCCGAACTGAACCGCGGATGGTGCCAGTACGCGAGGGTGCACGACGCTGTGCCCTGGCGCGCCAGTTCTTCGCGTAGCCAGGCCAGTTGCTCCGATCCCTCGTCGCACCGGACGAACCGGCATCCGCCGTCGTTGGTGTTCAGCACGATCACTCGCCAGTCGCCGAGCGAGTAGGCGTAGTAC
>JBJTKE010000423.1:0-1281 GCA_046096285.1 Chloroflexota bacterium | reverse complement strand
GATCTCGAGGATGCGCCCGGCCACTGCGGCGACGTCGCGGAACTCCTCGCGAGTCCGCAGGGCGTTCGCCCGCCGTCCCTCCGCGACCCCTCCGGCGAGGTAGTGATGCCAGAGGGTCTCGTCATTGAGATGGGCGAGATCGGAGTTGACCGCCCGGTAGACCGTTGGGTCGAACTCGGCCGGAAACCGCTCGGCGAGGGAGGCTGAACCCGTCACGTTGATGCTCCGGTGTGCGGCGTGTCGAGCGGAAACAGGTCGTAGATGCCGCGTCCCCAGTAGGAGAGATCGAGCGCCGTGCGCGGCTGCAGCGGTTTGATCTGGCACTGGGTGATGCTGCAGCGGACGGCCGGGGTCTGCAATTGCCGCAATTCCATGCGGGATGTCTCGCTGGTTCCGATCAGCAGCAGATCGCCGACCCGGCAGAGCCCGCGCGGGAAGCCGGGCAGATTCCGGACCACGCCTGCGCCATGCACGTTCAGGGTGGCGCAGCCCGATTGCACGTAGGCGAGCGCGCCGTCGATCCGCATCACCGAGTGGGGGAACCACAGCCCCTCCAGGATGATCTCGCCCGACGGCAGGGACATGATGACCCCGTCCGCATTGCTGCGACTGTCCTGGGCCGGAAAGATGCCGCGCCGGTCCATGGCAGAGACCAGGAATCCCTCGCCGTCTGGCCAGATGGCGTTGAGATGCCGCAGGTCGACCCGGCATTCCGTCGGAGACGACCACCAGACCTCGGGATCCCCGGGCACGCCGCCCTCCATCGGGTAGCGCAGCACCTCCTCAGTGCCGGTCGATACGGCGTAGAGCCACCCGTCGCGCAGCAGGATGGAATGCACGTCAGACGCCCGGCGCAACCGGTGCAGGCCGGCGAACGACAAATCCTCGCGCCACAACGCGAGCAGCGACTGACCCGTCTTGCCGTCCATCGCAATGTAGACGCGCCGGTCGTCCATGGTGATGCCGTGCGCCTTGGTGTGCCCCGCCGTGATTTCCTCCGGCAGCGCAAGCGGCCGGAAGTACTGGACCGGCGACGGCGTGTACAGCCCCAGCAGGATGCCGCTGGCCCCCTTCTGGCAGAAACTGACCATCACCCGGTTCATCCCCGGAACCGGCCGGGTCAGCGACGGCGCGGAATCGGGGGCGTGCGCCGGGAACTCCAGCGGGATCACGTGCGCCCGCTGGTCGAGGGGGCCGCCGGCGTCGGCTGCCTGCTGCCGGGCGACCGCGGCGAACCGCTTCCAGCGCATCGGCTCCGTTTCCCGGTCCGCCAGTGCGCGA
>JBJTKE010000422.1:0-2244 GCA_046096285.1 Chloroflexota bacterium | reverse complement strand
CACCCCGCGGCGCGGCTATGGCCCCCGGGGCCCCACCCCTCCGGCGGTACCCCCGGCGCAGGGCGACCCCTAGGGGGCCCCCCCGCGACCGGTCGACCCCCGGGATCCGCGGCAGGGCGGCCAGGGAAGCGACTCCCGTTCCCCCCGCGACGGCCGCGCCCCCCGTGGAAACCCGTCCCGGCCGCCGCAGCCGCCCGCCGGCCGGGCCACCCCGGGCCAGGGCGGCCGCCGCCCTTCGTCCGGCGCGTCCGGCGCGTCCGGCGCCGGGGAGCGGGAGAGCCGCGGCCGGGTTTCCGGCAACCCGGCAAGCCAGCCTCCCGCCCGTTCCCCCCGGCCCGCCAGAGCGGATCGCCAGCAACCCGTCGCTCCCGGCCAGGACGAGATCGCCGCCGCGGTTGCGCTCGCCGGTCTGGTCACCGCTGGCGCACCGGCGGTCAAGCGCGAAGGGCGCCCGCCGCGTCAACCAGCGCGGCGCCCGCAGCCAGCGTCCCCGGCGCCGCCGCAGGCGGGCGGCGGCGCGTCTGGCCCCCGCGGCCGGCTCCGCGTCATCCCGCTCGGTGGGGTAGGGGAGGTCGGCAAGAACATGACGCTCGTTGAGTACGAGCGCGACATGGTGTTGCTCGATTGCGGCGGCAAGTTCCCGGAGGAGGAACAGCGCGGCATCGACCTCATCATCCCCGACGTCACCTACGTCAAGCAGCGCCTCCAGAATCTCCGCGCCATCATCATTACCCACGGGCACGAGGACCACATCGGCGGCCTGCCCTACATCCTTCCGCAGCTCAAGGACCGGGCGCCGATTCCCATCTACGGGTCGCCGATGGCCCTCGGCTTCATCGAAACGAAGCTGAACGAGGCCCGGATGGATAAACTGGTCGATCTGCGGCCGGTCCAGCCCGGGGACACGGTGCAACTGGGCCAGCTCAAAGCCCAGTTCATCCACGTCACCCACAGCATCCCGGACACCAACGCCGTCGCGGTTCACTCTCCGGTCGGCACCATCGTCGATACGGCCGACTTCAAGTTCGACCCGACGCCGGTGATGGGCGGCCCGACCGATGAGCGGCTGCTGCGCAAACTGGGCGATGACGGGGTGCTGGCGCTCTTCTCCGACACCGTGCGGGTTGAAACCGCAGGCAGCACCCCGTCCGAAAAGGTCGTGCTCGAGACGATGGACGAGACGATCAAGGCCGCCAGGGGGCAGGTGATCGTCGCGACATTCGCGAGCAACATATCCCGGTTGCACATGGCATTACTGGCGGCCCAGAAGTACGGGCGCAAGGTGGCCGTCGCCGGCCGCAGCATGGAGCAGAACGCCCGCGTTGCACTCGATCTCGGCTATCTCGACCCTCCCGCGGGCCTGCTGCTTCCGCTCGACGAGGTCTTGAAACTCCCCAAGCACCAGCGCGTGTTCGTCATTACCGGCAGCCAGGGGGAGGCCGCCGCCGCGCTTGCCCGCATCGCCGCCGCCGAGCATCCCAAGATCCGGGTCGGTCCCGGCGACGTCGTCCTCGTTTCCGCCACCCCCGTGCCCGGCAACGAGGAGACCGTCACCCGCACCATCGACAACCTGTTCCGCCGCGGCGCGAAGGTCGTGTACAGCGCAATGGAGCGCGGGGTCCACGTCTCCGGCCATGCCGGCCGCGACGAACTCCGCCGCATGATCGACCTGCTCCGCCCGAAGTTCACGGTTCCCATTCACGGCGAGTTCCGCCACATGGTGCTCTACCGCCAACTCTGCGGCGAGGCCGGCATCGGCCCCGACCGCGTGCTCCTGCCCGAGATCGGCGGCGTCATCGAGTTTACCCGCGACACCGCCCAGCACCGCGGCAAGGTTCCCGCAGGCTCGACCCTGGTCGATCGCCTCAGCGACCGCAGTGGCATCGGCCAGGTCACCCTTCGCGACCGCGACAACCTCATGAAGGACGGCCTCGTCGTCGTCACCCTCGTGGTGGACCGCGACAACGGCGGCCTCATCGCCGGGCCGGACATGATCGCCAAGGGCCTCCGGCCGGAACTTGAAAACGGCGCCCTGCGCGACGCCGAAGCCGAACTTCGGCGCATGCTGGAACGCCGCCAGAAGGGCGAGGTTCAGTACGGCTTTCTGATGCAGCGGGTCAAGGAAACGGTGGGCAAGACGCTGTCCCGCAGCAGCAAGAGCCGCCCGCTCATCCTTCCCGTCGTCACCGAGTTGTAGCGGTCGCTGCGACGAGCCACGCCCGGGCGAGGCGCCCGGCGCGGCTC
>JBJTKE010000421.1:0-5602 GCA_046096285.1 Chloroflexota bacterium | reverse complement strand
GTCGAGGCCGTCGATCCACTGGAGCTGGATTTCCTGCACGCCGGCCTCCGCGAACTCCGCGAGCGCGCCTCGGTGCGCCGCACGATGATGTACCGGGCGATTCTCGCCCGCTCGAAGGCGGAACTGGACCGCAAACTCGTCGGCGCGGACGCCGACGCCCTGCGCGCCCGCGGCGTGATCGTCGGCGGCGCAGGGGAGATCCGCGAGCGGCTCGCGGAGTTCGCGGAGGCCGGCGTGCAGGAAATCCAGCTCCAGTGGATCGACGGCCTCGACGACCTCGACGGGATCGCGGCCCTCGCCCGCGCCGCCATCGACTGATGGACGCCGCGGCGTTCCTGCATGGTCCGGGCGCCCCGGACGGCATCCCGGTTAACGACGTGCACGCGGCGCTCAGCCCGGCTCGGGTGGCGCGGGGTGTCGCGCCCGCGTCGATTGAGGAGGTGCGGGCCGCGGTCCGTTGGGCGGCGGGAGCGGACCTGCCGGTCTGCGTCGCCGGGGGCCGGCACGCCATGGGCGGCCAGCCCTTCGCCGGCGATGCCCTGCTGCTCGACATGCGCCGCCTCGATCGCATCATCGCCCTGGACCACGAGCGCGGCGAGGCCGAGGTCGAGGCTGGCATCATGTGGCCCGCGCTGCTGGATGGGCTCGACGCCCTGCAGCAGGGCGATCCGGGCCGCTGGTCCATCATCCAGAAGCAGACCGGCGCGGACCGCCTGACCATCGGCGGCGCGCTTGCGGCCAACATCCACGGGCGTGGGCTGCGTTTCGCCCCGATCGTGCAGGATGTGGCGGCATTCACCCTGGTCGACGCCAGCGGCGCGCTCCGCCGCTGCTCCCGCGAGGAGAACGCCGGGTTGTTCCTTGCGCCATCGGCGGGTACGGGCTGTTCGGCGTGGTGGTCTCGGTGCGGCTCCGGTTGCAGCGCCGCCACCAGGTCGAGCGGGTCGTCGAGGTGGCCGACGCGGCGTCCCTGCCCGACCGGTTCGCGGACCGGATCGCCGCCGGGTTCACCTATGGCGATTTCCAGTTCGACATCGACCCCGCTGGCGACGGGTTCCTGCGCCGCGGCGTTTTCTCCTGCTACCGGCCGGTCGCCGATGAGCGCCCGATCCCCGCCGGGCAACGGGCGCTCGCCCCGGAGGACTGGCAGCGGTTGATCCTGCTCGCCCACACCGACCCGCGCGCCGCCACCGACCGGTACACCGCCCACTATCTCGCCACCAGCGGGCAGCGCTACTGGTCCGACCGCCACCAGATGGCCGACTACCTCGACGGCTACCATGCCGCCATCGACGCCGCCCTCGGCGCGTCCGCTCCCGGCTCCGAGATGATCACCGAGATCTACGTGCCCCGGCCGGATTTGCCGGCCTTCCTCGCCACCGCCGCCGGAACGCTGCGGGACTCCGGCGCGGACCTGATCTACGGCACGGTGCGGCTGATCGAACCCGACCGCGAGACCGCCCTGCCGTGGGCCCGCGAGGCGTGGGCCTGCACCATCTTCAACCTCCATGTTGAGCACACGCCTGCGGGGGTGGAACGGGCCGCGCTGCAGTTCCGGGCCCTGATCGACGCGGGCCTCGCCTTCGGCGGCAGCTGGTACCCGACCTACCACCGATGGGCGACCCCCGCCCAGACGCTGGCCGCCCACCCCGGCTTTGTCCCGTTCCTGCGGGAGAAACTGCGCTTCGACCCCGGCCAGCGGTTCCAGAGCGAGTGGTGGCGGCACTGGCGCGGGGTGTTCGCAGCCGACCTCGGCCCGGAGCCCGGCGCGCTGGCGCCCGCGGGCTGATACCCTGCCGCTGCGCCGGCCGGGGCGGCCGCGCCGACAGAGGCACCAGGAGCGCGACATGAGCGGCAGTGCAGGCGGTTCCGGCGTGTACGCGGATGGGTCGTTGTGGCCGAGGCAGGACCGGCGGATGTCCTTCGGCCTGCTGCTGCCGATGGGCGAGGGTTCCGCGCATGGCGCGACGCCCCGGTTCGCCGATCTCGTCGCCATGACCCGCGCGGCCGAGGAGTCGGGCTTCAGCGTCGCCTGGTTCATCGACCACTTCGTCTTCCGCATGGGGGGCGAGGAAAAAGGCGTCTGGGAGTGCTGGACGATGATGGCCGGCGCGGCCGCGATGACCGAGCGGATCGGCATTGGCTCGCTGGTGGCCTGCACCGGGTTCCGCAACGCCGGGGTCATCGCCAAGATGACCGAGGCGATCGACGAGATCTCGGGGGGGCGGTTCATCCTCGGGCTGGGCGCGGGCTGGCACGAGCCGGAATACGACATGTTCGGCTTCCCCTTCGATCACCGGGTGACCCGGTTCGAGGAGGCCGTCAAGGTGATCTATCCGCTGCTCCGCACGGGCGAGGCGAATGTCGAGGGCCGGTTCTCGACGGCCATCGATGCGGTGAACCGGCCGAAGGCCCGGCCCGGCGGGCCTCCCATCCTCGTCGGCTCCAGCGGCGAGCGGATGCTCCGGATCATCGCCCGCTATGCCGACGCCTGGAACACCGTCTGGCACAGCGACCCCGCGCCGGTCGCCGACCTGATGGCCCAGGTGGACGCCGCCTGCCGCGAGGTGGGCCGGGACCCCGGCACGCTGGCGCGGACCGCCGGGGCCAACATCGCGCTGGAGCGCCCGACCGGCGTCCGCCCCGACCCCATCTCGGGGGACGACGACGAGATCGCGGCCCGGCTGATCGCCTTCCGCGACATCGGCATCACCCATTTCGTGTGCGCGCTCGATCCGTGCACGCCGGAGTCCATCCGGCGCTTCGGGCGGATCATCGAGCGGGTCGGCTGATTCAGCCGGCGAACCGCTCGCGGTGGACGAACTGGTCGGCGGCGATCCGTCCCGGCGTGACCTCGGCGCTCACGACCTCGGGGGACCGTTCGAGCCGGGTGGCGCGGTCGTCCTCCGGGTAGCCGAGCGCGATCACGATCCAGCAGTCGCGGTCCGGCGGAACGCCGAGCAGGTGGCGGGCGCGGTCATGGTTGTCCTCGGGAAAGAGGAACGCGATGCAGGACCCGATGCCCTGCGCCCACGCCGCCAGCATGATGTTCTGGGACAGGCGGCCCGCGTCGTAGAGCGCGGCGGGCGAGGCGGGGTCCATCACCAGCGCGACCGCCGCGGGAGCCCCGGCGAGATGGCCTGCGTAGTGCCCGCAGTCCGCCAGCGCGGCGAGCGTTACCGGCCGCTCGACGACGACCACCGACCACGGCTGCCGGTTCTTGGCCGACCCGGTCCACCGCGCGGCATCGAGGATGCGTTCCATCGCCGCAGGGTCGATCGGGCGGGCGTCGTAGCGCCGGACGGCGCGCAGGGAGCGGATCAACGCGATCGGATCCTCGGACACGGGCTGAACCTCCATCGCCGGAGCCCGGTTCCGCCGCGCGGCCGGGCTCGAGTCGTTGCTCTGCCATACTACTCCAAATGTCTATGGAGACAGTGCCGATGACCTGTCCGCCGCCGCCACCGCAATCGCCGAAACCGAATCTGCCGGAGCCGGGCGCATGATCTGGGCGGCGGTCGCGGCGGCGGCCTTCCTGCGGAACCTGGCGCCCGCCTTCAGGCCGCCACCCTGGGCGGTGCTCGCCGGGGCGCACCTGCAGTTCGACCTGCCGACGCTGCCGCTGGCGGCGGTGGGCGCGGCCTCGTCGACCGCGGGGCGGTATCTGCTGGCGGTCGGCAGCCGCGAGTTCGGCGAGCGGTTCGTGCCGCGCCACTGGGAGGCCAACCTGCATGCGTTGGCGCAGGAGTTCGAGCGCCACCCCACGCTCGGGCTGCCGTTCCTGGTCCTCTTCATGCTGGGGCCGGTGCCCAGCAATCACGTGTTCATCGCCGCGGGCATGAGCGAGGCCCGGCTGCCCCCGCTGCTCGCGCTGTTCGCGGTCTCCCGGTTCGTCAGCTACCTGCTCTGGATCGAGGCGACCAGCGCCGTGACCGGCTCGCTGGTGTCGCTGCTCTCTCCGGCGGCTGGCGGCTGGGCCGCGGCGCTCATCCAGGTCGCCGGCATCGCGGTGCTGATCGCCCTGATGCAAGTGGACTGGGCGAGCCTGTTCCGCAGGCTCGACCGGACGCGATCCGGGTCAGGAGGGGCCGGCGGGGTGGTCGCGGCCGACCGGGACCGGGCCTCCGGGGAGTGAGGCGTCGTCGGCGTGATGCCGGTGCGGTTCGTCGTCGTCGCGCCGCTCGCGCAGCAGCGCCGACACCTCGGCGATCTGACGTTCGAGCCGGTCGAGGCGGTCGTTGAACGCCACCGCCTCGCGCTCGAAGGCGTCCTCCTGCTCGCCGATGAAGACGGCGGCCACCCGGGCGGCGGCCGCGAAGAAGAGCGCGATGCCGATCACCATCAGCGCGATGCCGATGCCGCGGCCGGCGCGGGTCGTCGGATACATGTCGCCGTAGCCGACGGTGGTGACGGTCGACATCGCCCACCACACCGCGTCCTCGAAGGTGGCGATGGTCCGGGTGGCGCTCTCCTGCTCGGCCTGCACCACGAGCGCGGCCGCCAGCAGCACCAGCGGCATGACCGTCAGGGCGAGGAAGCCGATCCCCTCGCTGGAAACGATGCGGCGCAGGCCGGCCGCCCCGCGGATGATCCCGGCGATCGCCCACCAGATCCAGAACGGCGCGAGCAGGATCACCAGCAGGTCCTGCCAGTTGCGGGCGGCGTAGGCGAGCCGCCGGGGCGCGAGCAGCAGCCGCAGCAGGAAGTCGAGCAGGAAAAAGACCCAGATCGCGGCCGCGATCCAACCGAAGAGGTCCAGCGTCCGCTGGGCCACCGGCGTGGCGTGCGGGACGAGGATGATGCCGGTCAGCGCGATGGCCGCGATGGTCAGCGGCAGGTCGCCGAGGCGCTCGATGCGAACCAGCCCAAGCCGTCGTTCCCGTTCCGTGAGCCCGTCCATGCCAGCTCCCGTCGCGCGCGACTGTCCGGGCGATGGTACGGGGCGGCAGGTTCCGGATCAATGGCGCGTTGCATGCGGGAGGACCGGGGGAGCATCATGCCCCCGGAATGCGCGACCCAAACGGAGACCTGCCATGAGCGACCTCATCGTGATCATGTTCGACGCGGAAGCGGACGCCGCCGCCGCGCTCGCCACCATCCGCGAGGCGGAGCGGGCCGGCGGCATCCGGCTGACCGACACGGCGGTCATCACCAAGGATGGGAGCGGGGAGACCCGCGTCCGCAACGAGATCAGTTCCGACGCCGAGTCCGGCGCAGTGATCGGGGCAGTGCTGGGGCTGATCCTGCCGGGCATCGGGTCGGTCATCGGCGCGGCGGCGGGGGCGTTTCTGGGCTCGAAAATGGGAGATGGAGCGGTGGACGGCGGCTTCGCCCGCGACGTCGCGACCGCCCTCGCCCCCGGCACCTCCGCGCTGTTCCTGATGATCGAGGGCGGCGACCCGGCCGCGCTCGCGGGCGCCCTCGAGCCCTACGAGGGCCGGGTCTACCAGACCTCGTTGCCGCCGGACTTCGAGGCCGAACTCAACCGCGCCCTGCGCTGATCCCGCGCTGCGCTCGGGGCAGCCCGGCAGTTCGCCGCTGCGCCTTCCCGCGCTGCGACACAAGCAACCGGGGGCGCGTCGCGGTTCGAGCGCCGCGCCCC
>JBJTKE010000420.1:0-6630 GCA_046096285.1 Chloroflexota bacterium | reverse complement strand
TGCCGCGCCGACCCCCCCCGCTCCCTCGCACAGGCACAGCGGGCTGGCGCGCGGGCTGGCGGCCTCGCCAGCACGCGCCACGCGCCGATCCGCGATCAGCGATCCCCGATCCCCGATCCCCGATCAGTGATCCTCGAAGGCGGCGGGCTTGAGCCGGAAGGCGACCACCACCGCCAGCGCGATCGACACCGCCAGCACCACCGTCACCAGCGCATTGATCTCCTGGGTGAACCCCACCCGCATCATCGCCCACAGGCGCAGGGGCAGCGTCATCTGGTCGCCGCTGACGAACACCGTGATCAGCGTCTCGTCGAACGACAGGGTCAGCGCCAGCAGCGCGCCGGTGACGATGGCCGACATCAGCTGCGGCAGCAGCACATGGCGGAAGGTCTGGAACGACGTCGCGCCGAGATCGGCCGACGCCTCCGCCAGCGCCCGCGGCATCGCATCCAGCCGCGTCTTCACCAGCCGGTAGGTGACCGCCAGCACGAACACCGCATGCCCCACCACGATGCTCGCCAGGCCCCGCGACACCCCCGCGTTCGCGCACGCCACCAGCAGCGACAGCCCGGTGATGATCGGCGGCAGCAGGAACGGCACGTAGATCGCCAGTTCGATCGACCGCCGGCCGATCGCCCCCTCCCGCCCCGTGTACAGCGCGAACGCGATCGCCAGCACCGTGGCCGCCGACACCGCCACCGCCGCCACCACCGCCGAGATCCGCAGGCTCGACACCACCGACGGATCCGACCACACCGTCCGGTACGGCGACAGCGAAAAGGTCCCCGGCACGATCCGCCCGTCGTCGATGGCGACCACGGAGAACAGCGCGTTGATCAGCACCGGCGCATACAGGATCAGCAGCACCACCGCGGCGAACAGCCCCGCCGCCACCTCCGCCAACCGCTCCCCGCGCGACCGGATCATGCCGCCTGCCCCTTCCGGCTCACCGCCCCCGCCACCAGGATGACGGCCAGCGCCGTCAGCAGCAGCAGCGCGGCCATCGCCGAGCCGAGCGGCCAGTTGTAGGCCAGGCCGAACTGCGACCACACCAGCCGCCCATAGGTGAACCCGGAGGTGCCGCCCACCATCTGCGGCGTCACGAAATCGCCCAGCGCCAGCACGAAGGCGAACAGCGCGCCCGCCACCGTGCCCGGCAGCGAGAGCGGCAGCACCACATGGCGAAACGTGCGCCACGCCCCCGCCCCCAGGTCCGTCGAGGCCTCGATCAGCCGCCCCGGGATGCGCTCCAGCGAGATGAACACCGGCAGGATCACGAACGGCAGGTAGATCACCGTCATCGTCACCAGCACCGAGCGCTGGTTGTACAGGAACGCCTTGCTCGGCTCGTCCAGCAGGCCAAGCGCCAGCAACGCCTGGTTCAGCAACCCGTTGCGGCCCAGCATCGCCCGCAGCGTGTACAGCTTCACGATGTAGCTCATGAACAGCGGCAGCACCGTCAGCAGCAGCAGCACCGTCCGCAGCCTGCCGCGCCGCCGCCACACGAACCACGCCACCGGGTAGCCGATCAGCAGGGTCAGCGCCGCCACCTGCAGGCAGAGCGCCAGCGAGCCGAGGTACACGCCGCGATAGGTCGCATTCCCGAACACCTCGGCATAGTTCCCGAGGTTCGGCTCCCGCACGATCTCGTTGTCCTCGACCCGGAAGAACGACAGCAGCAGGAACGACGCGATCGGCGCCAGCACGACCAGCGCCGGCAACGCCGCCGCCGCGACAAACGCCAGCCACCGCCGCGCCATCAGCCCGACCCGTACCGGCGGACCACCTCCCAGTCGAGCTCGACGCCGAGCCCGGGGCGCGTCGGCAGGGGGATCGTCCCGTCCGGCCGCAGCACCAGTTCCTCGGCCGCCAGTTCCCGGCGGAGGCGCTCCTGGCACAGCTGCGGCGGCAGATACTCGATGAACGCGCACTGATCGGTGACGAACGCCAGGTGCGCGGTGGCCGAGATCGAGATGCCCGTCTTCCAGCAGTGCGGCACGATCGTCAGGCCGCGCTCCCGGGCCATGTCGCACACGATCTTCGCCTCCCCGATGCCGCCCACCCGGCCCACATCCGGCTGCGCCACCTGCACCCGGCCGAGGTCCATCAGGTCCGCGAACTCCCAGCGGGTCGCCAGCCATTCCCCGAAGGCGATCGGCATCGGCGCCCGCTCCGCCAGCCGCGCGATCTCGTGCAGGCTGTCGGACCAGATCGGCGTCTCCAGGAAGAAGCAGTCGAACTCCGCCCAGTCCGCGATCACCGCCAGGCACTCGTCGGCGGTCTGCCACAGATACTGCACGTCCACCATCAGCGTCACGTCCGGGCCGATGGTGCGGCGGACCGCGGCGAGCACCTCGGTATGCCGGTCCCACGGCTCGCGCATCCCGTCGTGCGCGTAGGGGCCGTTCATCGTGACCTCGGTCTTGATGGCGCGGAACCCAAGCGCGACCGCGCGCTCGGCCGAGGCGCAGAGGGCGTCACGGTAGGCCGCGAAGCCGCCGCCCGCGGGCTGCAGCGAGGCATACGGCACGATGAACTCCCGCGTGGCGCCGCCGAGCAGGGCGTGCACCGGCAGCCCGGCCGCCTTGCCGCAGAGGTCCCACAGCGCCATCTCCACCGCCGACAGGGCATGGATGACCATGCCGCGGCGGCCGTTCATGGCCGAGCCGATGTAGGCCTGCTTCCAGAGATCGCCGATCTCGAACGGGTCCTGGCCGATCAGCATCTCGCGGATGGACCGGCCCATCGTGTGCGTGCCCGGCGCCTCGATGCAGGCCCGCGCCATCCACGGGTTGGCGTCGCACTCCCCCACCCCGTAGAGCCCGTCCCCGGCATGGACGACCACCACGAAACTGTCCTGCGCCGAGGAGGTGAAGCCGGGATCGAAATCCGGGGCCAGCAGGGCGTGGCAGTCGATGCCGGTGATCCGCAGCCGGGGCCGGGCGCCGGGAACCACCGGCGAAACCGTGGCGAAGGGCATGGGCGCGCGGTCCTCGGGGCGCGCGGCCGGGCGGAACCCCGGCCGCGCGGCGGGCATCAACTGGCCTTGACCTCGTTCCAGATCTGGACCCGCTTGTCGAAGTCCTCCGGGGTCAGCAGCCAGGCCAGGCGGTCGCCGTAGGTCATGCCGATGGCCTCGTTGGCGGCCTCGTCGGTGGTGTTGCCGTAGCTCTTCTCGGTGGAGAGCAGGGTGCCGACGCTCGGGTCCAGGGTGGCGTCGATCCACTGGTGCGCCAGGTCCACGTCCTTCGCCCCGCTGGAGACCACCCAGCAGTCGAGCCAGCCGATGGCCTTCTCCTTCGGGATCGCGAGCGCCGCGTTGACGCCCTTCTCCTTCAGCGCGGTCACCTGCGGCTCGCCCATCGAGAACATCAGCTTGATGTCGTTCTCGTCGAAGATCTGCACGCCCTCGTCGAAGCCCGCGAAGTAGGTCAGCAGCAGCTTCTTCTGCTCGATCAGCTTCGCCTTGACCTGCTCGAACTGCTCGTCGGTCAGGTCGTAGGGCTTCTCGAACCCGAGCACCAGCGCCGCCAGCACGATCGAGTTGTTCGCGTCATCCAGCGCGATCATCTGCTGCTCGTACTGCGGGTCCCACATCACTTCCCACGAATCCGGGGCCTCCGGGAAGGCGTCCGCGTCGTAGATCAGCGGCAGCGAGCCCCAGGCGAACGGCACCCCGTACTGCGCGTCCTCCCGCATGATCGGCGCGACCTCCCTGAAGGCCGGCACGATGTTGGCCGCGTTCGGGATCTTCGCCATGTCCAGCGGCTGGATCAGGCCCCCGTCGATGTACCGCTCGAACGACGACGTGTCGAACGCCACCACGTCAAAATCCGCGCCGTTGGAGGCCTGCATCTTGGCGAACATCTCGTCCACCGACCCGGTGTAGACGACGCTCACCTCGGCCCCCGTGGCCTCCTTGAACGGATCGACCCAGGCCGGCTCGGTGTAGCCCTCCCAGGTCAGGATGCGCAGTTCCTTGCCCTCCGCGCGGCCGCGGCGCGGCGCCGCCAGCGCAAGCCCGGAGGCGGCGAGTCCGGCGCTGAACACGCGGCGGGAGACCGGTCGGGAGAGGGGCATGATCGTCGGCTCCTTTCGGGTGCGACGGGCCCGGCGCAACGCCCGGCCGGACCCTCCGTCGCGTCTCGGCGTGCCGGGTACCCGCAACCGCCACGCGGACCCCGCCCGCTGGCGGTCCATCCGCGCCCGTGGCGACGCGTCCCGACTAACTTGTATCATAGCAAGGAATTCGCGATTCGCAAGCGGCCGGAGGGCCTCGCGCCGATGAACCCCCTCGCCCGCGTGGGCGCCGCCCGCCAACGGGAACTCCTGCGGATGCTGCGCGGCGGCGACGGCCTGACCCGCGGCGAGATCGGCCTGCTGCTCGGGTTGAGCATCAGCCAGGTCAGCCGCCTGACCGGGGACCTCATCGCCGCCGGCCTCATCGACGTCGACCCCCAGCCCGCCGAGGGCCTCGGGCGCCCCCCCGGCACCCTGCGCCTCGCCGCCGCCGGGCCCTGGGTGATCGGCATGGAGGTCGGCTCCGGGCGCCGCCGCGGCGTCGTCGCCAACCTCCGCGGCGAGCCCGTCGCCCGCCGCAACGCGCCCCTCCCCGCCGCCGCCCGCGCCTCCGAATCCGCCGCCCTCGACGCCTTCGCCCGCTTCGCCACCCGCCTCCTCGCCGCCGCCGGCGTCTCCCCCGGGCAGACCATCGGCCTCGGCATCGCCCTCTGGGCCATGGTCGACCCGGTCGAGGGCGTCGTCCTCGAATGGAGCGAGGAACCCGCCTGGCGCGGCTGGTGGCGCGGCGTCCCCTTCCGCGAGGCGCTCGCCCGCCGCCTCGGCATCGACGCCGTCGCCATCGACGACACCGTCCGGATGCGCGCCGCCGCCGAGCGCCTCGCCCCCGGCTGGGCCCCCTACGCCGAATCCTACTACCTCTACCTCCTCGCCGACAGCGGCATCGGCGCCGCCATGGTCATCGGCGGCCGCCCCTACCTCGGCCGCAACCGCATCGCCGGCGACATCGGCCACGTCATCGCCGTCGCCGACGGCCCGGCCTGCCCCTGCGGCCGCCGCGGCTGCCTCGAAGCCCTCGCCTCGGCCCGCGCCATCGAGCGCGCGGCCTCCCTCCTCGCCGGCAGGCCCATCGGCATCCCCGAGGTCGCCGCCGCCGCCGCCGCCGGAGACCGCCAGATGGAGGCCCTCCTCGTCCGCGCCGGCGAGCACATCGCCTCCGTGCTCGCCCCGCTCGTCACCATGTCCTGCCCCGATCTCCTCGTGCTCGGCGGCAGCGTGACCGGCGCACCCCCGGCCGCCGACGCCCTGCGCACCCGCCTGCTGGCCCTCGCCCCCCCGCGGGTGGCGGCCGCCCTCCGCGTCACCCGCAGCGCGCTCGGCGACGAGGCCGGCGAACTCGGCGCGGTCCAGGCGATCCTCGAAGTCCTGCTCGGCGGGCCAGGGCCGGGACCAGGGCCGGGGCCGATGCCGCGCGCCGCCGATCCGCTCCGCGTTCCCGAGGCGATGGCCGCCGCCGGCCCGCGCGCAGGAGGGCGGCGATGACCCCCCAGGTCGCGATCGAGCACGTCAGCAAGCGCTTCGGCAGCGACCGCCCCGCCGTCGACGACGTCACCCTCGACATCGGCGAAAACGAGTTCTTCGCGCTGCTCGGGCCATCCGGCTGCGGCAAGACCACCCTGCTCCGCATGATCGCCGGCCTCGAAACCCCGACCGCCGGCCGGATCGCCATCGCCGGGCAGGACATGACCGGCGTTCCCGCCAACCGCCGCCCCGTCAACCTCGTCTTCCAGTCCTACGCCCTCTTCCCCCACATGAGCGTCGCCGAGAACGTCGACTATGGCCTGATGGTCGCCGGAACCCCCGCCCGCGAGCGCCGCGCCCGCGCCATGGACGCCCTCGCCCTCGTCCAGCTCGCCGAGCTCGCCGCGCGCCGCCCCGGGCAACTCTCCGGCGGCCAGCGCCAGCGGGTGGCCCTCGCCCGGGCCCTCGTCAAGCGCCCGAAGGTGCTGCTGCTCGACGAGCCCCTCTCCGCGCTCGACGCCAAGCTGCGCGAGACCATGCAACTCGAACTCGCCCGGCTGCAACGCCAGCTCGGCATCAGCTTCGTGATCGTCACCCACGACCAGGACGAGGCCCTCTCCATCGCCTCCCGGATCGCCGTCATGGACGCCGGCCAGGTCCAGCAGGTCGGATCGCCGCAGGCCCTCTACGAACGCCCCGTCTCCCGCTTCGTCGCGGGGTTCATCGGCCGCATCAACCTCATCGAGGCCACCGTCGCCGGGCGCGGCCCCGGCTGGACCGACTGCGCCGCCCCCGACCTCGGCCTCGTCCGCGTTCCCGCCGAAACGCAGGCCGCCACCGTCACCCTCGCCGTCCGCCCCGAGCGTGTCCGCATCGATCACGCCCCGCCCGAACCCGGCCGCATCGCCGCCGCCGCCACCGTCGAGGACCTCGCCTACTTCGGCGACGTGAGCCGCGTGGTCGCCTCCACCGCCTCCGGGCTCCAGGTGCAGGCCAGCCTCCCGGCCGCGGGTGACGGCGGCCAGTCCTGCTGGCTCGGCTGGCTCCCCGCCGACACCCTGCTCCTCGACCGCTGACCCCGCAACACGC
>JBJTKE010000419.1:0-4882 GCA_046096285.1 Chloroflexota bacterium | reverse complement strand
GCCCATGCCGCGCACGTCGCCGATGGCCGGGTGGCGGTCGGCGAGTTCCCACAGGCGGTGCTTGAGATGGTCGCCGACGACCCGCGCGTTCTCCCGCAGGTTGTGGGTGGCGATGTAGTTCAGGTTGGCGAGCGCGGCGGTGGTGGCGATGGGGTTGCCGCCGAAGGTGCTGAGGCTGAGGCTGCGGATGGAGGAGGCGAGGTCATCGGTGGCGACGAGGCCGCCGATGGGCACGCCGTTGGCGAGGCCCTTGGCGAAGACGACGACGTCCGGTTCGACGCCGTAGGCCTGGAAGCCGAAGTCGGCGGCGCCGGTGCGGCCCCAACCGGTCTGCACCTCGTCGCAGATGAAGGGGATGCCGTAGCGGTCGAGAATCTCCTTGATCCGGACGAAGTACTCCGGCGGCGGGGTGAGGACGCCGCCGACGCCCTGGATCGGCTCGGCGATGAAGGCGGCGGGGTGGCCGGTGGTGGTGGTGCGGATGACGGCCTCGAGGTCCCGGGCGCAGAGGAGATCGCAGGAGGGGTAGGTTTTCTCCCACGGGCAGCGGTAGCAGTAGGGGTTGCCGACATAGTGGACGTGGAGCCCGGAGAGGGTGCTGTTGCGCCAGGTGGACTGGCCGGTGGCGGCGGTGGTGGCGAAACTGCGGCCGTGGTAGGCGTGGCGCAGGGCGATGAGTTCGTTGCTGTTGCGGGCGGTGGTGGTGATGAGCATCGCGGCCTCGTTGGCCTCGGTGCCGCTGTTGCAGAAGAAGACCTTGTTGAGGCTTGGCGGGGTCATCTCGCGCAGGCGCTCGGCGAGTTCGATCTGGGCGCGGATGAGGAAGAGGGTGCTGCTGTGGATGATGCGGTCGATCTGTTCCTTGATGGGCTCGTTGATCTCGGGGATGGCGTGGCCGCTGGCGATGGTGGCGATGCCGCCGAAGAAATCGAGGTACTGCCTGCCCGCGCCGTCGTAGACGTACTGGCGCTCGCCGCGGCGGAGTTCGATCGGCTGCTCGTAGAAGAGGCCGACGCTGGGGAAAAGGCTCTCCCGGTGGCGGCGGGCCAGGTCGGGGGCGTCGTCGTGATCGGGGAAGAACGGGATGTCGGTCATGCGCGAGGTCTCCTGCGACGGGCGCGGATGGCCTGGCCGGATGCGGCAAGTGCGGCAGGATAGCAGGATGCCCGGGGCGGCGTTCCCCGCCGCCCCGGGGTCAGGCTCCGGCGCGCGGTGGCGCCGCGCCCGGCGCGGGCGCGTGGCTGTCCGGAAGTTGGCAAATGGGATGCACGCCCGCCGGCATGGACCCGCCGCGGCCCTGCACGAGCAGGGCATACCGCTCGACGGTGGCGAGCAGGGCGCCGGTAACGAGGGCGGGTTCCTCGGGGTCGTACCAGAGCATCTCGACGCTGACCCGGTAGACGCCGGAGGTGAGCAGGAAGGCATGAGTCCAGGGCGCGCCGTCGAAGTAGGTTGCGGTCTGATCGGTGGCGTGGGCGGCGGCGACCGGACCCTCGGCGGCGAGGGTCCAGTCGCTGTTGGCCGGATCGAGGGCGAAGATGCTGGCGCGCCAGCCGACGGGTTGCCGGTCGAGACCCGGGGTGACGTCGGCGGCGAAGACGACCGGCGGGTTGACGCGCACCTCGGTCTCCCCGATGGAGCCGGGGCCGGGAACGGAGAAGACGCAGATGGCGCCGGGAGAGTCCTGGATGTCGGCCAGGCCGGCGTGGCCGACGGTGCCCTGGCGCCTGACCACCAGTTCGGCCGAGACCGGCCCGGGAACGGCCAGGCCGGGCATGGCCAGCAGGCCGGCGATGGCGAGGGCGGCGCCTGCCCGGGTCACTGGTCGCGGTCCGCGCCGGGGAAGGGGAGGATGCGGGCGGCCATCGGGTAGACGCGCAGTTTCTCCCGCGCGAGCAGCGGGGCGTCGGCGAGGTGCGGGGTCTCGGCGCGGAGCACGCGGCGGGCGCGATACTCCGCGTCTTCGATGCCCTCGTCGAAGGCGTCGACCTCGACCGCGATGGAGTGGCCGCCGCCGTCGAAGGTGAGCCGGTAGCGGGCGATGCGCTGATCCCACGGCTCGGCGCGCACCTTGTCGACCGGAACGAGGCGGCGCGGGTCGCGGAGGTAGGCCGTCACGGCCTCCTCGGGCGTCTCGGCAACCTCCAGACCGCGGTACTGGCCGGAGACGAAAATCCGGTACCCGTTCGGCATCGGCCGCCCTCCCCGCGCGCGCCTCATGCAGCATGAGTTTACCGCAACGGCTCCCGCGCCCGGGTTGCGCGCGCCCGCTTGCGCCGGGAGCGGATTGGCCGCACCATCCCGGCGCGACAGGGCGGCGCGGGCGACGGCGCCCGGAAGGGAGAGCGATCCATGGCGATGCATGAATTCGAGGTGCTCGATCCCCGGTTCGGCACGTGCTTCAACCCGAACGCCACGCTGGATACCCTCTACACCGGGTGCCGGTGGGCGGAGGGGCCAGCCTGGTCGCCGGGGTGGCGCTCCCTCATCTGGAGCGACATCCCGAACGACCGGCAGTTGCGCTACGACGAGGCGGGCGGCACGGTGTCGGTCTTCCGTCACCCGTGCGGGTACACCAACGGCAACACGGTGGACCGGCAGGGCCGCCTGCTCTCCTGCGAGCATGGCGGGCGCCGCGTCTCCCGCACCGAGTTCGACGGGAGCGTGACCACCCTCGCCGACTCGTTCGACGGCAAGCGGCTGAACAGCCCGAACGACGTCGTGGTGAAGTCGGACGACTCGATCTGGTTCACCGATCCCGCCTACGGCATCGAGTCCGACTACGAGGGCCACCTGCTGCCGATGGAGCAGGACGGCTGCCACGTCTACCGGATCGACGGCAGGACCGGCAGGATCGGCAAGGTGGCGGGGGATTTCTCGCGGCCCAACGGCATCGCGTTTTCTCCAGACGAGTCGCTGCTCTACATCGCCGACACCGGGCGCACCCACGCCGGGGACGGCCCGAAGCACATCCGGCGGTTCAAGGTCGGCGACGGCGGCAAACTGACCGGCGGCGAGGTGTTCGCGGACTGCACGGCAGGCCTGTTCGATGGCTTCCGGGTGGATGTGGACGGGCGGGTCTGGACGAGCGCGGGCGACGGCGTGCACGTCTACCACCCGGACGGGACGCTGCTCGGCAAGATCCGGGTGCCGGAAGTGGTGGCCAACGTCGAGTTCGGCGGGGCCAAGCGGAACTACCTCTTCATCTGCGGCACAACGTCGCTGTACGGCATGAAGGTGATGATCAACGGGGCGCGCCGGATCTGACCCGGGCGCCGCGGGGGAGGCGGCCGCGCAGCGCTGCCGCACCGGGGAACCGGGCGGTCCGCGGCGGCGTACCATTGGCATGATGGCGGCGGCCGGGAAGCCCCGGCCACCGCGCCTGTTTCCGGAGCGCGGGAGGTCGGCATGCGGTGGAAGCGGCGTCGGTTGGCGGGGATGCTGGCGTCCGCCTGCGTTGCGTCGTTGCTCGCGCTGCCGCCGGGGCTGGCCGGCGCGAACGAGGCCCAGCGCGACCGCACTGCCGCCGAAACCGCCGAAATCCGGGAGTTGCCGGCCCTCGGCGAAATCGACGACGACGTGATCACCTCGGATGAGTTGCGGGCGATGCTGCCGGGGCTGCTTTCGGAGGACTACAGCCCCGAGCAGGCGGAGGCCGATCAGCGCGGGCTGATCGCGATCGGGCTGCTGCCGCCGGGAACCGACCTGATGGCCATGTACGAAGGTGTCCTCGGGGAGCAGGTGGCGGGGTTCTACGATCCCGAAACCGACCGGATGTACGTGATCAGCGACACCGGCGAATTCGGCGGCATGGAGCGGATGACGTACGCGCATGAGGTCGTGCATGCGCTGCAGGACGCCCACCTCGGGCTGCAGGAGACGATGGACGGCATGGGCGGCGGCAATGCCGACCGCGACACCGCGGTCGCGGCGTTGCTGGAGGGCGACGCGAGCGCGGCGTCATCCATCTATCTGGAGCGTCACCCGGAGATCGCCCGCGATCTGCTGTTCGCGGCGGCCGCTCCGAGCGGCGAGATGGACAGCGCCCCGGGGGCGATGGGCGTCTCCCTGATCTTTCCGTATCTGGCCGGGGAGAAGTTCGTGAACGCGCTCCGGGCCGAGGGCGGCTGGCAGGCGGTCGATGCCGCCTACGCCGACCTGCCGCAGTCCACCGAGCAGATCATGCATCCGGAGAAGTACCTCGCGGGGGAAGCGCCGGTGGAGGTGACCCTTCCCGATCCGGCGTCGCTCGGCGAGGAGTGGTCGCTCGTGGTGGACGACACGATGGGCGAACTCGGGGTGGCCCTGCTGCTGGCCGACCTCGGTCCCGGCGAGGGCATCAACGCCTTCACGGGGGGCATCGACCTGCCCATCCCGGCGCTCAACGCCGCCGCTGGCTGGGGCGGCGACCGCTACGCCCTCTGGGAAAGCGGGGACCGCGAGGTCCTCGTATGGAAGACCGTCTGGGACAGCGAGCGCGACGCGGCGGCCTTCCTGCGGGCGCTCGCGCAGCACCAGCAGGCGAGGTTCGGCGGGGACCTGGTGGCGGGGCCCGATGGGGGGCTTTCGCTGGCGGCGGATGGCGCGGCCCTGCTGATGCGGCAGGATGGCCTGGACGTCGTGCTGACGCAGGGGCCGGATCCCGGGACCGCGCAGGCGGCCCTCGCCGCCGTCGCCCCGGAAGCGGCGTCCTGAAGCCCGGGTGACGCCGCGGGAGGCATGGCCGCCGCCGTATCTCGCGGGCGAGTCCCGGCCCGTCATTCCCCGCTTCCCGCGTTTCGACCCGCCCCGCGGATGCTCCGCCGGGCGGGTTCTCGTGTTCCCGCAGCGCCGGCCCCTGCGTCAGCACGACGTCCAGGCCATCCTGCCGCATCAGCAGGGC